>NZ_LDOV01000042.1 GCF_001029435.1 Photobacterium aphoticum
CACCTTAAGTGAACGGCATTAAGCGCATGACGCTTCCCTTTTTATTTGCATGTTCCGTTCTGAATTATGCGGCTCTAATTTGAACCGCACAGTGGATTAAGCCTCCGGTGTCGCGTTATCCGCTTTCGCGAACAAGCTCTTCTCGTTGCTTTCCCCTTTGTCCATCATGGCGTTGTATTGCGCCACAGACGCTTCAAACTGCTTCTTCTCTTTGCTTGGTACCGAAGAGGCCATTGGGATCTTCGCCGTCAGCGGGTTCACTGGCTTATTACGGATCAGGAATTCATAGTGAATATGCGGGCCTGTTACACGGCCGGTAGCCCCAGCCAGCGCAATGCGTTGACCACGAGAGACCTTCTGGCCTTTCTTCACCAGAATGCGGCTGTTATGCAGGTAGCGGGTGCGGTAGTTGGTGCCGTGTTGGATCACCACATATTTACCTGCGTACGGGTGGCTGACGGTTTGAATAACTACACCGTCACCGGTCGCCAGCACAGGCGTACCCGTCGGGGTGGCAAAGTCTACCCCGTTATGCGGCGCAATACGGCCAGTGACCGGGTGACGGCGCTTAGGGTTAAACTGTGAGCTTACACGGTACTTTTTGCCCGCTGCGTAAGGGTAGCGTAAGAAAGCACGTTGTAAACTGTCCCCGTTGGCATCATAAAAGTTGCCGTCACTGTGCAGGTAGGCAGTTGTGACGGTGCCACGGTTATGAATACGGATCGCGCGGATTTCATGGGTACCCGTGAGTTTGTCATCGACAGACTGGCGAGACACCACGACTTCAAAGTCATCACCGGCACGAATATCGCGGGTAAAGTTCAGCTTGTCTTTAAGCAGGCTGGTGATCTCGTAAATTTCAGTGGCATTCAGGCCGGCTTTTTGTGCCGAAACCGAGAAGCTGCCATGAATTTCGCCCGTCGCGACCACATCGTTCCAGTCGCCCGGAATGCTGATTTCCTGCACTTCAAAGCCCGTGGCATCGGTACGTTGGTACGCGACTTTCTGGGCGCTGTTGAACTCCAGCTCTAAGCGGTCGAGTTGGTTGTTTTGATCGTCCACCCAAAAGCGCAGACGGTTGCCTGGTTGCAGGGTATCGATTTTCAGGTGGTTCAGGTCGGCTTCCATCAGCTGCTGCATGGTGGAATACGGCAAGTTCAGACGGGCAAAAATTTCGCTCAGTGAGTCGCCTTTCTTAATCGTGTAGGCGTAACGTGGCGGATTTACTTCCGTCAGGTCATCGGTCGCTTTTGGCGTCCATGGCGTGGAATTGATGATCAGGTTCAGCGGGATAGCCTGATTCGTTGGCGTATTGTGGGTGATAAACGCGGCCACAGTCAGTAACGACAAGCCTGCGAGCCCGAAATATTTCGGCGACATCCATTTGCGTGCTGCTGCCGATTTTGGAGTAAACATAAAAAAGAACTCGTCGCTTTTATTTTCAGTGCATTCTTAGCGGTCATCGATACCGGCAAAAAACCGGTATCGGTACTTTTCGGTATGTGCGTGAAGCAACATCCCACTTTTTTGTGATAATAGTTTGCCATAGGAAGACACCGGATGGGGGCGAAAGGTTCCTTAAAATGCAAAAAAATAGTGTTATAAGAGAAAAGTTCTTAAATTTGTGATTTAGGTATCGTTTTTCTTGGTTTTTTATTGTTCAGTGCAGTAAAAGCACAATAAAGCCATACTTTACACGCCTCTGACATAATTAATTGGTATGAAATATTGAGATGTTTGTCACTAAAACTGTGTAAAAACAAGGTGTTTGAGTGGGTTTTGGGTGCGAAAAGTGACGTAAATTTGACGAATATTTGGTTACATTCGGAAAAATAATGCGCGTATTGCGCTGTTGACAATGGCTTATCCTTTTCTCCTTTTTCAGCAGTACTTTTTTATGCTCGCTTGCTTAACGCATCTTGTTTAGCGGTATTTTGCCGTGTTGTTTGTCGTTGTCGATAACGTATTCGTGTAACGAGATAACGAGATAACGAGATAACGAGAAACAGGAGAGAAGAGATAGAGAAGTATTGGAGTGTGGCTGAACGCTAAAACAAAAATGGCAAGGTCATGCCTTGCCATTCTCTTTCATCAGATAAAGCGAATTTTAACCGCTTGCAGTTTATTGCTTGAGTCATCCATGATGAACTCGACCAAGCTACCCGATGCCGGTTGACCTTTGGTCATGATGTTTGCGGCAGTAAAGCTAATGTCACCACCCAAATCACATGTGATAAGGCCTGTGTTGTTGACAGGGTTGAAGCTACGGATAATACCAGTTTCTGAATGCATGTTTTATTTCCTTTCTGCACACACGCAACGACCGAGGGCTCAGCCTGGCTGAGTGTTATTCGGTATAAAAGCGTATGTGGCTATCAGTTGAGTACAAATACAATGATGCCGTTCTGTCGAACGCGCGATTGTCTTGCCCGCTAATCCTGTCATTCATTGACGATCCTAGAGGGTACTCATTGACCTTCCTATTGAGCGTCAGGAGCTCACCTAACTCGCTGACTCATCACTGATGATCACTTGCAACTTAGTGAAAACAGTGGAAAAAATAATAGTGATAATCTTCTGGGGAGGGTTACTTACTTTGGCGAGAAGTGAGGTATTTTCCTCGAAAATCATTATAGGTCTGAGTAACAGACCGCTAAACAGTAATCTTAATTGCGTGACTTGTAAATACACTTAATTACAAAAATCTGTGAATTTGATTGGGTTTTTATCGTCGATAGCGGCGTAAAAAGGGGTATCACCCACGAGGAAGGCAAGCAAATGAAGCGGTTAAGACGAGTCAAAGGCAGAGTGAAAAGTGTCAGGCGTTTATTTTTCCAGTCTAAAAATAAAACGATATAACGGTAATTCGTCGTGAAGAAGGCGAAAATACCGATATGAATTGCTGCTATTTTAAACAATATTTATGAAGGCCTGACTAATTACTCACACAACCATGACGTAGGAAGCCGACCTGCCAGCGTAAGATGATGGCATGAATTGAAAGCGTCATCACGCTCAGACAAGTAATGATGAGGAACCAAAATGAAAAAAATCGTACTGATGTGTGCCACCGCTGTATGGCTATTAGCGGGATGTGATCAGCAACCAGCGTCTTCATCGACTGCCGATGCGGAAAAAGCCCCGGCGGCGGTAGCGTCTCAAGAGGCTACACCTGCTAGTGATCATGTTGAAAAGAACGGCATGTTATCTCAGTTAGACCAACCGGCAGATGCGGCGGTGGATAAAGATCTTGTAAAGGATGAAGCAGAAGCCAATGCCGTAGCGGCTAACGAGGCGGTTGATCCTGCCCACACCAGCCAAAATGCGTTGGATTGGAACGGCACTTATACCGGTATTTTGCCGTGTGCCAGTTGCGAAGGGATCAAAACCGAAGTGGTACTGCACAAAGATGGTACATACAGCTTAACGGAAATGTACCTGGGTGAAGCCGGTGACGCGTATGAATATGAAGGTTCATTTAACTGGAATGCTGCCGGCAATACCATCGCATTACCGGGTGTGGGCGAAAACGGTGCGAAGTTCTTCGTGGGTGAAAACCAACTATTCCGTTTGGATCAAGACGGCAACCGCGTAACTGGCGACTTGGCGGAGCACTACATCCTGAAAAAGCAGTAATACGCACGACGTCGTTAAGCAGAAAGACAACAGAGTATTACGAAAGCACAGCGGGGCCGTTTACATCACGGCCCCGCTGTTCTTTTTTGAGGGGAGGGCAATATGGCATTGCTCGAATGCGATTTCCTGAATGCTATTGCCTAAATGCTATTGCTTAAATGCGATGACTTGAAGGTGAGTGGCCGTTAACGACCGACCGCTGACGACTAACGATGCAGCACCACGTCGGTTTGTGGTACGCAGCAACACGCCAGTACCGTGCCCGCTTCACGCTCTTCGTCACGAAGCGCACGTGCTGGTGGTTGATCAACCAAGCCAGAGGCTAAGGTGATTTTGCATGCGCCACAGATCCCTGCGCGACAACGATGCGCGAGCGCTAATCCTGCCGCTTCTGCTTGTTCCAGTAATGAAGACTGGTTGTCGCCTGTGAACTGATCGTCATCAATGGTGATGGTCACCGTTTTATGGGAAGCAGGCGCAGAGGCTGTATTCACGTGGTCGCTAGACGCATCTTGTGACGGCGTGCGATCCGGGTAGTGAGGCGGGGTTTGGTATTCCAGCACCTCAACCGTATCACCGGCACGGATCATCCCTTCATTTAACGCCACCAAATTCTGTCCAAAATACACATCCCCGTTGTCATCCGCGCGGAACGTCAGCAACGTCTGCAAGGGTTCTTGTTGCGGGTTAAAGGTGCCGGTTTTCGGATCCACCGTGGTCAGAATACAGCGGGCGCAAGGTTTGATGTTCTCAAACTCCACCTCACCAATACGGATGCGTTTCCAGCTGTCTTCTGCAAACGGCGTAGTGCCTGATACCACCAGGTTCGTTCGAAACTGCGCCATGGTGTGGGTCATCGGGCTGCGGGCGTTAAGCACTGTTAATGAGGCCTCGCTGATCACCAGTAGGGGATAGCCATCAGCAAAGCTCACATTTTGTTGGATTTTCGGGCGAACACGTTGAGATTGCTCACCGGTAAACAGCAGCTGTACCGGTTCACCAATGATGGCGCTGAACCATGCATCGGCCGCGTCTGTGGTGTGATGCGCCGAAAAGGAATCGCCCCAGACCGTCGCGGGCGCGGCTGTCATCGAGAATTCCGCGTAAGAGAGAGACAGCGGGGCACAATCAGGTGCCGTCACAATCAGGCCGTGTGGCACAATCGAGGCAGTGACATTCACCAGCTGTGGGTATTTACGGGCGGTGATCATTTTGCCGGCAGGCGAGGCAATCATGAATCGGCGATCAAAGCAGATCCCTTGTTTTTCTACCCATGCCTGAGACTGGCTTAAACCCGCGATGGATTTAATGGGAAACACATTGATCTGACTGAGCTGGGCTGGAGATGTAGCGTGACTCACAAGACTCTTCCTTTCTTATTATGTGATGACACGCAGCATAACAAAAAAGGTGCACAAGGCACCTTTTTATTCCACTGCAAAACGTGCAGTGTGGAGAACATCATCTTTATAGGATGAATCGTTATTTGGTCAGCGCTTGGTTTAGCCACTGATCAAACTGGCTTTTTGGTAAGGCGCCATTAATGGTGTCAGCCAGCTGGCCGTTCTTAAAGACCATAATGGTAGGAATACTGCGAATACGGTACTGCGCAGCCAACGCTTGTTGTGCTTCCGTGTCAATTTTCACGAAACGCACGTTACCGTCACGTTCTTTAGCGACATCCTCAAACACAGGGGCAAAACCGACGCATGGATTACACCATGGGGCCCAAAAGTCGACAACCACCGGTTTGTCGCCCTGCAATAGGGTTAGAAAGTTGTCTGTTGTGCCTTCAATAGGCATGCCGTCGAGTAGACGATCTTTACACGCACCACAGGTCGCAACTTCGTTTACGCGTTCGGTCGGAATACGGTTCATCGACTTGCAGTGTGGGCAACGGGTAGTCATTGTGGTCATAGTAAGCGTTCCATATCTGTTTAAGTACGCTTTACTCTAACGACTACCCAGGAAATAAAACAGTCGGAAATTCAGATTGTATTGATAGACAGAATCTATCGTTCAATCCCTCCTCTACGAGGTGATAACAGTCAGCCACAATCAGTGGATAAGCCCAAGTTCTTTCGCTTCTTCAATGGTCAGGCCGCTGGCTCTGATATCACGAAGCATTTCAATACGGCGGCGCGCTTCCGCTTGCTGGCGTTTGTACTGAGAGATATTGGATGCGGTTTCATCTTTGAAGTCCCACTTTGAGGACACATCGGCAATCTCGTTATGGTCGATAGAGTTGATAGACACAATTACCTCCTAAAGAAACCCTGTATCGAATTCCACCTATGTGTATCAGACGAATTTGGTCCCGTTAAGATGTTAAAATCCACTTTGTGACTTGTCCCAAAATTGTGCAATTTCGCGCAAATGTTGCTTTGCACGGGCTACAAACAGGAGTAGTGTTGATGGTTCCCCGCCCTGATAAATGCCCCTTAAATTGCTCAACTTTCATCCACTATAAAAATCCCGAATTTTTGTCTGTCCTGCCATTTTGTTCCCAACGAATGATGCCGAGATAAAAAGTTTACAAACAGCCACTTATGCAACAATCTGCCTTTACTTTGTGCGCGTTGATTTAATCGTGTTCAAACAATCAAGAAACGACAAAAAAGCATTTACAGCCCCGCCGTTGTCTCGTATTATTCGCGGCATGGAGAGATGGCTGAGTGGTTGAAAGCACCGGTCTTGAAAACCGGCATACGTTAATAGCGTATCTAGGGTTCAAATCCCTATCTCTCCGCCACATATTAAAAAGCCGCTGAGAAATCAGCGGCTTTTTTGCATTTGTTACGCGCTAAATGACGGGATTTTGTAAATCCCTCCGTGGATGCACGCCCAGCACTCCGCCATATTCAAAGCCCCGACCACGCGTCCCCGCCGTAATATCTAACTATTGATCCTGTGCGTCCCGTACTTCACTTGAACTGCCGGTTTCTACGCCATTACATCAAACCGTGATATAGAAATGATGATGAAATTGTAGAATGTGATATATCGAATGATTCTTCTTCTGGTTTTCCTGTTTTCAGTGATATCTATCAATATCAATGGGTTATCTTCGATGTTATTATGCACTCATGACAATATGTAGAGTTGTAATATAGATGGATTCTATAATATCAATCAGTTGGAAATAGTATGAATTATAAAGAAAAGCTAAAATCTGATAGATTTCGATCTTCCACAATTGGAGGTCGAGATTTCAACGAAGAAATGGAAAGTGATCGCGGTAGAGCAGTGAATTCTGCGGCAGTAAGACGCTTACAACAGAAGACACAAGTTTTCCCTTTAGAATCTAATGCAGCAGTTCGAAGTCGCTTAACGCACTCGCTAGAAGTTCAGCAGGTCGGTCGTTACATAAGCAAAATTATTCTCAAAGAGCTGAGCAAGCACGGGATTGATCTCGCGGAGCAATCGGAGGGCTTTGTTAGTGCTGTCGAGGTATCATGTTTACTACATGATATCGGTAACCCACCATTTGGGCATTTTGGCGAAGAAGCTATTAATCTATGGACAAAGACCTTTCTTGCTAAATTAATAAATGATGCTTTTGGTGAGGAGCCAGAATGCCAGAAATTAATTAAGGACCTTTGTAATTTTGAAGGTAACGCGCAGGGAATCAGACTACTACATCAAATCCAAGCTTTGAATCTTACATATACGCAATTGGCTTGTTTGGTAAAATATACTAGAGCTGCTTACGAAGATAAGCCTTCTACTGATGATGGATTCTGCTACAGGAAAAAAAAGCCAGGCTTTTACCTAACGGAAGAAGCTCTGTATAAATCTATACAAGAAAAGCTTGGTATTGAAGATGGTGCGAGATTCCCTCTAACTTATATTATGGAAGCTGCGGATGATATATCTTACTGTATCGCAGATGTTGACGATGCAGTCGACAAAGGTATTCTTTCAATAGATAAACTTCATTCTGAAATAGCGAGAATATGGGAATCTTTTCGTGGTAAAGAGGGTGTTGATGATACTGTTGTTGATGAAGGGTACTTGCTAACAATTTCTGAAAAAGCTATGGAAAAAGCCAAGGAGCAGAAATTCAATAGCAACCATGCTTATATTTTGACTCTTCGTACTACTTTAGTTAATGATCTTGCGCACTATGCAGCTAGTCGCTATGTTGAAAACCATGATTTGGTTTTTTCAGGGGCTTTTGATGAGTCTCTGCTCGATGGGTGCGACAAGTATAACCTAGCAACTGAGACTTTAAGGCTTCTATCTGTAGATAATGTATTTAATCACGCTGAAGTAGAAAACTTGGAGTTAAAGGGATATGCCGTAATCTCTGGTTTACTGGAAATCTACTCTCCACTGATCAAACTATCATTTTCGGAGTTTAAGACTTTAGCACAAAGTAACAGATTAAAGAGCCATCCGATTGAAACACGTTTATTTCATAAGCTATCAAGTAAGCATAAGAACACTTACTTTTCGGTAGTGTCCGATCTTTATGACGTAGATACTCCGTCAAATGCTCAGAGGTTAACTGAGATCTATCATCGTTCGAGGTTGGTAATTGATTATATTAGTGGAATGACGGATGGTTTTGCTTTGGAAGAATATCAAAACCTAAGCGCATCGAAGTAATTGATATAACAATCTGTTTAAGAGTGATTCTGGACTTGATCCGTTTTACTGTGCATTGATTGAAGTGCCATAAGATGCTCCCACCCGTTCAGGTGTAGTGCCGACTATACCTGAACATACCATATGCTTTATGTAGACGACGTTATTGTTCGGAGGTTGCATGAGTATCAAAGAATCTGATTGTTAGGTGTTTTGCGAAATACCAAACAACGGTTCAGAACACGACTTTTGCAGCCACATTCTGAACCATCACCCGCTGATTACGCCTTCAACGCCGCCAAAATCGTCTCGGCGTTACTCACTTCAAATTTCCCTGAGGCTTCCACGTTCAGGTGCGTGACCACGCCGTTGTCGACAACCATGGCATAGCGTTGTGAACGGATACCGCCGAAGTTGTCGGTGTCCATTTCAAGGCCGAGGGCTTTGGTAAAGCTGGCATCCCCGTCGCCCAGCATCATAATTTCAGAGGCGTTTTGCGCATCGCCCCATGCATGCATCACAAACGCATCATTCACAGCGACACATGCGATAGCATCGATACCGGCCGCTTTAATTTCATCGGCTAATACCACGTAGCCAGGCAAGTGGGCTTCTGAACAGGTAGGGGTAAAGGCGCCGGGTACCGCGAATAGCACCACGCGTTTGTTTGCAAACAGTTCATCAGTGTTGTGGCTGACCATGCCGCCTTCGCCAAGCTCGCTCAGGGTGGCGGTTGGCAGTGTTTGACCTTTCTGAATCATACTTTACTTTCCTTATTGTCGTGATGTTGAACAGTGTAGTGACTAATAAGCAAAGAGACCACCCAGAGAAAGCAGGGGTATTGCCTGATGCATTCCGCCCAAGCGCGAGAGCATTCAGTACGCCAGTTGTATTCGCCGCATCAGTAGTGTCAGACGTATTGCAGGATTGTTCGATCATCCCTCGCATTTATTGGTGTGATCTCAGCTGTGACCGCAGAAAAGGCGGAGATAACATTGCGACTTGGGTGCCCACTCTGGATACTGGTCATGAGGGATACAAAGCACGTGAATGGATCACAGCTGCCACATACCGCATTCATACGGCAAGCGTGGCAGAAAATACAAGGAGTCAATGAATGAAAACGTACCTGTGGGCAATAATGATTGCCGTGGGCATGATGAGTGCTTTACCGGCAGTCGCAGCAGGGCCCGCGTCATTAAATTTGGGCTATTGCGTGAATGACAACATGACGGGCAAAGAGCGCAAGGCATTGGCGAAATGGGTGTTCTTTGGCATGTCGGTTCATCCGGAAATGTCGCCGTATGCCAACGTTGCCAAAGCGGAGATCAAAAAATCCGATAAATACGTGGCGGCGTTAATTACGCGGTTATTGACGAAAGATTGTGTGAACGAAACCAAAGTGGCTATTCGTTCAGAAGGATCGCTGGCGATACAAGCCGCCTTTGAGATGGTGGGCAGTACCGCCATGCAAGAGTTGATCAATAACCCGGATGTTGCCAAAGCCATGGGCGGGTTTGAGCAGTACCTCAATCAAGCGGATTTTGCCAAACTGAACGAGATGTAACGCGAGCCAGTCGGTTGTGCGTCATTCGGCTTGTCCGTTATTCGATATGACGCGTGACGTACAACAATGGCTGAATGCTTAGTCAGTGAGAGGAAGTATCAGCATCTTCGTTTTGTTTATCTTCCTCACTTCTTTCATCTTTCTTATTTTCTTCATTCTCTTTCTGATGGCGTGACCAGTCTTGTTGCTCACGCATTCTTTCACTGGCTGCTAATAGGGTACAAAACAGGAATAAAATCCCCCACCATATTGCAAAGCACCAGAGAGCGGGTTTGAGAGCTCCCCATGCAGCAATATTGATGCTGTAGTACCAGAATAAACCGGTTGAAACGAAAGGGAGGATAATAAGGCTGACATAACTCGCCAACATTAAAACAAAGACAATATAAAAGACTAACATCCATCTTTTTTTCACTGGGTCGTACCCAATGAAACCCAACCCACAATTTAGCGAGAGCATAAAAACGAAAAACTGTAATACGGTCCAGCCGAGGGCGGCGAAGATGGCAAGCCACTGCATAGTGTTCTCCTTAGTCAGGCGCTCAACATGCATCGCGCAATGCGGTCTGGCAAGGTCAAAATATCACCTTGCGAGAAGGGACAAATTCTTTTCTGTCTGTCTACAAAACAGTGTGCATTTTTGCCAGTTTATTGCGTTGCCAGCATGATGATATTGGAAGAGGGGGTAGCATGTTTATGTTGAGCGGCGACGAGAGACGCTGAAAGCCAAGCGCGACAACAATGGCATACTCGCGACGGCGCGTTTACAATCCGTGTTTATCAATCATGTATTTGTTCAGTGAGTCATGAAACAAGCAGAATTAGTCGGCATCTTGGCATTCCTTAATGGTGCCGAGCAGTTAAAGCAAACCTTACGCTCAGCCCATACGTCGAATGGCCGTCAGGAAAGTACCGCCGAGCATACGTGGCGCCTGTGTTTAATGGTGATGCTGTTTGAAAAGCAGTTCACCGATATCGACATGCTTAAGTTACTGAAGATGTGCATCATTCATGATTTAGGTGAGGCGATCAGTGGCGATATTGCGGCGGTGGATCAAATCGAAGGGCACGATAAAGGCGCACAAGAGCGTATTGATTTATTGCAGTTGATGACTCCGTTACCGCAAGAGCTGCAAGATGAGATCCTGCTGTTATGGGATGAATACGAGCACGCCTCCTCGCCAGAAGCCATGATGGCAAAAGCCTTTGATAAGCTGGAAACCATGTTGCAGCACACGCAAGGCATGAACCCGCCAGATTTTGATTATGGCTTTAACCTCAATTACGGCAAACGCTATACCGACAATACTCCGCTGACGGCACAAATCCGCGCATTGATAGACATCGACACCGCGCGACTGGCCAAAGACAACAGCACGTTATAAGCCCGTCTTATTATTTACGCCGATGTGTGAATCGTCGGCGTATGGTGATCTTTTATTCTTTACCTAACGGTATGCAGGCACTGTGATAACTATCAGATACACAGAAGTGTGATGCATGGCGAAGCGTGATAGTGAGGGTTTGATTTAACTCCGCATAACGTCATCTCCTCTTGTACATTTTTAGCCGTGGATGCATTCCAATATTTGCTGGCGCATGTTGTGTTTATGGATGCAACAAGCAAGGTGATAGAGAGGATAGATCATGAAAACGGCTTATACCATTGCTGCGGTGAGTGTCTTACTCGCGCTGGTGCTCTATGGGAAGTATGAGCAGGATGCCAGGGCACAAGCAGCGATAACCGCGTTACAACAAGAAATGGCAACGGTTGATCAGCAGTTGCTGAGCATTGCGAAAAACACATCCGTTCCTTACCGCATGCCCATGGATAAAACGCCATTACTGCAAGATTACGCCGTATTTAGCGTGGGGTTTCCGGATCATTTCCATACCGCGATAGACTGGCGGGTGCCACACGGAACGCCTGTGTATGCCATTGCAGATGGCATTATTCGTTATGCCGACGTAAAACCGGACTATGCGGGGCTGATGATTATCGATCACCCACAAGATAACCTTTACTCACTGTATGGTCACTTGAGTGCGCCATTGGGGTTGAAACCGGTCGGTCCGGTGAAAAAAGGGGAGTTGCTGGGCTATATCGCCAGCACGAAAGAGGGCTATTTAATCGGCCTGTACGCGCATCTGCATTTCTCGCTTCGTTTGGGGCAATGGGGCGATTATCCCGACACGGGTGAGTCGCGTTGGATGGCCGGTTATGTGGAAAAACACCCGATTTATCACAAGTGGATTGATCCTGAAGCGTTTATTCAATTAACCCAGCAATTACCAGCTGCAATGAATCCAGCAATTAACCAAGAAACACGCACAAAACCCTGATACGCCATAAAAGTATGCACAAAGCCTCATAATTGACCTGTCACATTAATTACATGGAAAGCACGGGTGAGTGTTTATTTTCATTTATCGGCCATTGCATCACAGGCCTGTTCAATGCCATTAATCAGTGAATAGGGACAGTCACGCCATAATGGGTTGTATGAACACACAGCAAGCGGTGCAAAATATGCCAACGAAATTGATGCCAAATGCAGTCATACCAAAGAGCGCAATACAAAAAAAGCGGCAAACAAGGTCGCTGATTACTGCTGTATGGGCAGGAGCGTTAACACTTTCCACATTGTCTTATGCGGGGGATATGCGTTTATCCCCGATGACAATTCGTTCGGGCATCGAGAGCCAAATATCGCTGCAATGGCCACTGGAAAACAACAAGGCCATCTATAACAGCAAGCATTTTAGCCATGACAGTAACTTGGCGGAAAAAGCGGGTGTTTACCTGCCGCAGTATTTCGGCGATTTCGCGGTCAGCGATTATGATGCGAAAAAAAAGCAATTTTTCATGTTGTTTTACAATATGGCGGAAGCACAAACCTGTGATCGTGATTACTTTATTCAGCGAGTAAAACTGACGAAAACTGCTTTTGATATCAACGGTAAAGTGATCAAAAAAGATAAGCAGTATTTAGTGGAGATCATGAAAACCCATGACGGGAAAATGAAAAGAGGGGATCGCCATATTAAGCGCTATAGCTTGAACGGAGCGTATACTCGTCATTTATCGGCACAGCTAGAAATTGGTTGCGGGGAGATCCCAGAACTGACCCCCACCCAAGCATGGCCATTTTCGCCTTCAAAACTGTATAAATTAGCGCAAGATTACTCGTCGCAGCGAGGACTGTATGATCAGATTGATTTTACTTTCTCGTACGCTTATTCATACAGCTTTATGTTTTCAAAAGATGGCAACCATTCCGTCACGTGGCCGGAATTTGTGAATAACGCGATGTAATGCAGATTGTGTGCATAAAAGGGAAACACTGCGTTTCCCTTTTCGAGAGAGGTTGGGTTTTCCACTATCGCGTATTGTGCGGCATGGCTATGGCATTGATACTGCGGCAATAAGGCTTACGCGGTGGTGGCAGATGAAGTTAATACAATGGCGAAAACGCCCTGATAAAGTCATTCTCTCGGTTTCGGTGCTGTTGGCGTTAATGCCCTTGTGGGGATTACTGACGGGTACGGCTTTTTCGTTAGGGGCATACGGTTCCAATTATCACGAATTTGGGTTAGCTCAGGAGCCTGATCGTTTTTGGTTTTTGATCAAAGTGCAAGGCGCGATTTGGGCATATGTCGTCATGCTTGCTTTTGTTGATTTCCCTTTAATCAAGCATCTTTATGAACGATTAATCGCGTTCAAAAATCAGCATAAAATCATAGCGTATCTCACTCTTTATCTGTTGGTGCCTATCATTGTTGTGGCGCTTTTCCTGTTTTGTCTGCATGTGTTTGATATTCAATAGCAAGACGAAAAATCAAGGAAGAAGCTAAGGACAGAAAAACACAGATAGAGAGGCAACACGATAGAGATAAAAAAGGAGAGCAAACATGGAGTTACTCACCACCGGCTTTATCATCAGAACCGAACATTACTCAGCGTGTGTGGATTTTTACCAGCGGGTGCTGGGATTGCCGATAGTTGAAGAAAAACACGACGGTGATTTTCACATGACACACTTTGCGTTTGGTGGCGCATACTTGCTGATTGAAACTGGCGGGACAGCTGATCCGGTGGGTGACGGCCCTATCTTGAAACGCAAAATTTTGCGCTTGGATGTGGCAGATTACCAACCAGTTATCGCCCAGTTGGAAAGCATGGACGTACGGGCTGACTATTATGCGTATGACTGGGGAAACGTCGTGATCACCTTCGATCCGGACGGCAATCAGGTTGAATTTAAAAGCCCAGCATAAAGGTGCGAGCAATGCGCTTTTTTCCTTTCAGTGATCATCTGTATTTTGACATAAAACGGTGAAAAAACCTGTTTTGGTGGTTTGTTCACCAGTATCGCGCTATATCGGCGATTAAAGCATTAGATTAAGAGGGGGATTGTTATTACTATAACGATCTCCTCTTATTACGGTCTTTAAGGTCCCGTATGTTAATCAATGCCGTCTATCTTTTTACGGGTGCTTTAGGTGGCACGATTATTGGTGCATTAGGCAGCGGTAGCAGCCTTGTCATTCTTCCCCTGTTAACCATTACTTTTGCCAGCGTTTTTCCTGAAACCGTCTCGCTGAAAATCGCGGTAGCCACATGTATGGCAACTTTGATCGTTGGCAGTCTGTCCGGTGCCATTAGCTATGCCCGATCGGGCCTGTTTGATAAACAATTAGTGAAATGGTGTTTGCCGGGCGTCTTACTGGGGGCACTGATCGCCCCGCAGTTATCCAACATCATTCCGGCGCACGGGTTGCGTTGGTATATCGGTGCGTTAATTGTCACCATTGCCGTGTATAAATTGGTGCAAAGCTCCCGCCATAAGCCGGAAACGAGCAGTGAAGTCCAGCCGATCTTGTTGTTCGTAGTGAGTATCGTTTGTGCCATTCTGAGCGGCTTAGCGGGCGTGGCATTAGGGATATTGATGATCCCTTTTTTGGCGCGATATGCAAAACACCAAGTGGTGCTGGGCACGAACTTGTTGCTGGCGGTACCGTACTCAATCGTCGGGACGCTGGGCTATGTGATGGCGGGGCTACAAATGAATCCGGCATCCAGTCCTGCGGTCGGGCAGATTGATTACCTGCTAGGGTACATCTATTTACCCGCGTTCTTTGCCATCGCGTTAACGATCGGATTATTTCCGCCATTAGGGTTAAAAATCGCCAAAAAAGTCGGGAATACCGTTATGCAGCGTGTATTTTACGGGTACTTGCTGGTGGCAGGTTTGACGATCTTACTTTAGGTAACTTGACGACGATGCTAATCATTATTTGAACTCTGTCGAGGAATGGCTAGCATCAAGCTTTTTCAAACAGACTCTTTGTTATCATGCATTTTTAAATTAATTATGATCAAAGATGAAGTTGATATTTAGCATCACACAGAAAAGATTAATCTTAAAAACACCTTGTTATTCTTTTTCAATAAGAGCAACAAGCGGTAAAGATGAGTGTATGAACAGTGCAAGTCAATCTTGCCTAATTACACCCTTTAAAGGAGCTATACCAATAGGAAACTATTATATCGTGCCCTCTGAACTCAGTGATCCAAATGCCGTTGGGGATGTGTTAAGAACTTACCGTCCTGATAGTCCAGGTGATTGGGGTGATTGGAGAATAAGAATTTATTCAAAGCCAGCAACGAAGACATGGGGTAGAGATAAATTCTTTTTGCATGGCGGTAGTTTCGATGGGTCTGCTGGGTGTATAGATGTTGGTGGTGGTCAGTGGGGGAATAAACAAACGGATAGGCTTGCAAGTTTAATATTATCATCGAGTATAAATATTGATCTTGAGGTTATCGAATAATATGAAAAATTATTTATTTGTTGTTGCCTATTTTTTCGTTTTATTGGTATTGCCAAAATGGATTGAAAATGAGTGGATAAGTGATGTGAACGCTCTATATTTTCTATACACCTCAGCTATTGCTCTCTCCTTCTTTTGTGTGCGTAGGGTGTCAATAATATTATTTTCTGTTATTTTTTATGCCGTCATCGTGCTGGTTGATATATGGACAGGCAGTGGTTTTATTATAAATGAAAAGTTTGAATCAATGATGCTTTTGTATGGTTCTTCATTTTTGTTTATTTTACCCATGGTTGTGGGATTTGTTTTAAATATTATTTTTCGTCGTTTGAAAGCATATAGTCGAACGTAAATTTGACAATTCAGTGATGGAAAAATTAAGTGAGTAAGATGTTTCGGTTGTGTGGAAAATCACTGATCACCAGTGTGGTGCTTTTTCTGGTTTTGGTGTACATCGCGTTGTATGTGCGCGATCAGTTTGTTCGTCCGTTTTTGGGGGATGTGCTGGTCGTAGTCTGGATGTATTACACCTTAAAAAGTGTGTTGAATATCTCGGCAACGCGCTTGGCGGCTGGCGTCTTGCTGATCGCTTATGCGGTAGAGTTTGCACAGTACGCCAATGTACTGAGCTGGCTGGGTATGGAACACATTCGCGCGGTACGGATCATCTTTGGCGCGACGTTTGATCCGCTTGATCTGCTGGCTTACACCCTGGGTATTCTTTCTGTGCTGGGGCTGCATGTTGCTTACGAAAAATTTCATAAGCAATAAGTGAAGTACACTCGAAAGCCTGTTCATTTTTGCTTTTTATCTAAAGAGAGTATTTCTATGACGTTATTGTCTGCTTTTGGCCATTGGTGCCGTCAACCTGCACACCCTGTTATGAAAGTCGTTACCACCGGGTTGCTATTTTGCGCGCTGCTTAACGTCGCCTTTTTCTATTTTCAGTCGTAAATTAAAGCCGGTCATGGTTGATCATTGAAGTCGAGCAGGGAGGAAGCATGAGTAATATTGCCGCATTTATGTTGGGTGAGCAGCCGGATCAATTAGGGCGTTACATCCACGAGATTTTGGCGTTTGATGCGTTTTGGTTAGAGCATGATCATAAATATATACAGGTCTTGTTTCCCATTGATGAGGGGACTAAATTCAATCGCCATGCGCCGTTGGTGACGGATGCCGATCGAACGGCGTTTGCCAATGATCCGGCGTTACGGGCTGCACACCTGCAAGCGTTGGATAAGATGCTCGCATTTTGGGGATTGGCGCGAGAGGGTGAAACGATCACACCGATTTTGCCCTTAGCCCCTGCGACCCATGTGTGGCTAAAGCCGCATGATCACAATCAGTTGCGTCTGTCGCGCGTGATACGCAGTTTGGCGTTATTGGGCAATCCGGCGATCGCCGTGCAACTCAGTGCGTGTTTGTTAGCGGCGGCCGATCAAACCGGCAGTGTGTCGGAGAAAACCCGTTATCACTGGCAACACGCTTTGATGGTGTCCGCTTAACGATGAAAGGCACCTTGAACGGGGAACGCTCCAAGGTGCCTTTTTATCGACTTTGGGTGTCTTTCTCTATCGCCTGTTAGCCATAGCGAGGCAATTTAAGCCGCAGAAGCGGGTGTTTCAGACTGTGGCTTTTCAGAGAATGACGTTTTCGCAGACTGGCGACGGTCAGTGGTTTGCCCCGTTATTTTCTTTGGCAGGATCAAACGCTTCCACGTCAGGTTCAGCAAAATGATCCCCGGCAGACCAAAACACACCAAGCCCATGGCGCCTGATTGTGGTTCACCTTCGGCAAAAGAGGCCCATGACCAGCCAATACAAATCCACAAAATGCCAAAGGCCGCTGCCAAGGCGAGATGGGTGATCCAGTTCATCTGGTAGCGCTTACTCAGGTGCACATACCCCCAAGCGGCGCCGGTGGTCATCATGCCCATCAAATACCACATCAATCCGATCATGTTATTTCTCCTTGTCTGACAGCCAGAATTTATCGACCGCTTTATCGACTTCCATGTTGCCGTAACCGAACAGAATATCCGCTTCTGTCATCATCTTATGGACAAAGCCAGTGGTGACGGTGTTCGAGGCATCAATCAAACGGTGATGCCAGAAATCCGGTTTGTTCCACGGGCAGGCTTTAATACAAATGACGCAGCCAATGCCGTTATCGCCCCAGTATTTAAAACACTTCTTGGCATCGTTATAGAACTTGCGCACGCCTTTCTGACCGTGCCAGGCGATGTCGATGCTTTCACTGCCCGGATACGTCGGGGCCATAGACGGCTTGTCATCCATACTGATGGCATTTGACGGGCATTGCTCGGCACAGCGTTTACAGTTTTCACAGAACTCCATGATGCCAAACGAGCGCGCTTTGTCGTATTCCACGAAATCCAGATCGGTGTACACCTTGGCAGTACGCACGCGGCTGCCAAAGTTAGGCACAATCAGGGTACCGTTACGTGCGCCTTCGCCCAGTCCGGCTGCGATACTGTAGGCGACGTTGTTGCCCAAGTCGTTACCGGAAGCGACCGCCTGATAGCCCAGACGGCGAATGAAATCAGCCAGCTGACCGGCGACCAGTGACATCTCGGTATATTCGTTATTGACCGAGGCCGCAGAGACGGCAGACGGCGCGGTACGAATCGCTTCGTAGTCCATTTCAAACGCCAACACAATCACGGTTTTGGGTTTAAACGGGAAATCGTCTTCCCACGTGTACGTGGTGCTGGTGACCGGATCGAAAATCGGTGAGTAGTTCCAGCGCGGATCATTATGGGTGATACCGACTCGATCAGCCCCGAACAGGCAGGCTGCACGCTTAATGTGCTGGCTGGCATCTTCCGGGGATTCAAACTGCCATTGCTCTGTGGCAAGGTTCCACTGATCCCACGTGTGTTCACCGGTACGTGGTGAGCCGAATTTACTGGTTGGGGCTAAGTAGCGATCCAATGGCCCAACGGCGGCATGACACAGTGCCCAGTCAATTTGGCGATAGCCGAGGGTCTCGTTATCCCAGGCGGAAGGGTTCGGTTGGGCATGTTTTTTCAGTGACGCCATGATGCTGGAGAAGGTGAACCCTGGGATCCCTAATTCTGCAGCAAAGGCGGTATTACGTTCTGGGAACTGTTCCTGTAACGCTTGAGAAATGGCATAACTGAATACGGAGTTGCGCTGATCAAACGGGATCAGCACGTTATCGTCAATCTCGACCGGAAAGCCATCGTGCGGCACACCGTTGACGCGATAAGTGACAAAGGCCCCCGCACCGCCGGTGGCAGCTAATGCAGTGGCGGCCGCGCCCCATTTAAACAGGTTACGGCGTTGCGGGTTTTCCAACGTTACGTTGTCCGTATCGGACGTTGGAGTCGGTTGTTTTTCCATGATCGTTCCCAGTCATTAACACTGAGCGCGATCATAAGGAATTGAAAAGCAAGGATGCAGAGCAGGGCTGCTATGGCCCTATTCAAAATTCAAATAGATCATATTTTTGCTCGGCGTATTGGGTCAGCATGTCGAGAAACACGCGGATTTTTTTCGGCATGTGATGGCGTGAGTGGTACATCACATAGTAAGGCTGTTCGAACGAATACTTACCGTCAAACAGGCAGATCAGTTTGCCTTCGCGCACCATGGCGTTGGTGAGAAACTGCGGCGTATAGCAGATCCCATGGCCCTGAACGGCCAGTTGCATGGTTGAGCGGATAGATTCAGACATAAACGTGCCATCCACGTCGACGCAATGTACGTCATTGCCTTCCACATACAGCCAGCAAGACGGATCGACCAAGCGGGTATCAAAGCGTAAGCAATTGTGATGAATGAGCTCTCGCGGGTGCGCCGGCGTGCCGTGTTTATCCAGATAACTCGGTGCGGCATAGAAGCGGCGGCTGAAGGTAAATAATCGGCGAGCCACCATCCCGCTGTTTTTGGGCATTTCCACGTAAAAGAATAAATCCGCATCGCAGGTTTGTTCAATTTGGGTCGGAGACAGGGTCTTGATGTGAATGCGAATATCCGGGAAGGTGCGCATGAAAATACCAAAGAACTCTTTGGACAGCACTTCGCTGAAAAACGTCGGCATACACAGGTGAATATCGCCGCTGGGGGCGGATTGAAAGTCACTCAGGTTATCTTGTGCCAACTGGAATTCTTGGACAATGGATTGGCAGTGTGCGTAAAACTGACGCCCTTGCTCGGTGAGAAAAATCTGACGACTGGTGCGTTCAAACAAACGCGCTTGCAGTTGATCTTCCAGCTGTTTGATTTTACGGCTGACTGTGGATTGAGGCAGGTCGAGATTATTCGCGGCTTCGGTAAAACTCAGTTGATCGGCCACTTCGACAAACAATGCCAAATCGTCAATTTTCATACAATATCCCTGTTGCATGCCTGTTTATGATGGGGGAGCTTGATAAGCAGGCGGCGATTATCGTCAGCTTATGGGTAAAAGCCATGCTGTGATGGCGAAATATTGAAGTGGCGCAATATTCTCCCTGACACTTCGCTCAATAAGTGAGCGCATTCATCCTTTTGAGCGATACCAAGCTGCCTGAATCGGCATAGCAAAATTGCTATACGGGGTATGCAGTTTCAGGGGTAAGCGGCGGATACAAAGCATGTCACAATCGAGGAATGTCTTTTTCACTCAGTGACTTGGTGATGAACAAACGTACTTCAACCGCAACCCGTACTGTGACGTGGCAGCGTGCCATTACCCCTTTGGTGTTGTGTTCTCTTTTAGTGGCCTGGTGGGTGGGTTACCAGCAACAAGTGGGACTCAGCCATATCCTTCAGGCCCATTATCAATTCGCTGCCATTACGCAAGTGACCGAGCGCGATTACCATTTTGAGGTAACGGAACCCAAGCAAACGACGGAGGCTTCCTCTATGTTTGCAGCCAGTGCCAATGGTTACGGCGGCCCGTTAGTGATGGCGTTTAAGGTGGATGCAAGCCACCGTGTGCGTCAGGCAACCCTTGTTGAACACGTTGATACGGCGGGGTATGTGGTCAATGTACTTAACCAACGCATGTTGGATCGCCTTAATGGACAGAGGATTACCGAGCCATTCCAAATCGGACAAGATATCGATGGGGTGAGCGGCGCGACATTGACCGTGGTCGGCATGACTGAAGCGGTACGTAAAGCCGCGCATGAAGAAGCGATAGCCCGTGGTTTGACGCCTGACACCGTGACGGTGCCGATACGCTTCCAGTTAACGGATGCATTGCTGACGATACTGGTATTGATGGTGTTGTTTGAACGCAAATTGCCTGCCGCTGTGCGTAAATACCACATTATGCTGGTGGGCGTGTTGTCGGTAGTGGTGATTGGCTTTTGGGCCAATATGGCGTTGTCGCTGGCATCGCTGTCGAGCTTGATGCTGGGCTACTGGCCGGATCCTCGCCAAAATCCGTCATTGTATATTTTGTTACTGGCAATTGTGGTGGGGTTGCTTTGGTTGGGGAAAAACATCTATTGCAGCCAGTTATGTCCGTTCCACCATATTCAGCGTTGGTTGCATAAACTGGGTAAAAACAACATTGTGTTGCCGCCGTGGCTTAATCGCCATGCAGTGAACATTGTTAATGTGTTGTTGTGGGCGGCATTGATGTTGATGTTCTTGTCCCGTAATCCTGCTATTGCTTCTTATGAGCCGTTTTCGATGTTGTTCTCGCTCGATGGGGTCGGGGTGCAATGGTACATCTTGCCGTTGGCGTTAACAGGCAGTTTCTTTATTAAAGATTATTGGTGTCGTTTGCTCTGTCCGTTGGGGCGGGCATTGAATGTGGCTGTTGAGCAACGTCAGACCGTACGCAAGTCATGGCGCAGCTGGCAAAAACAGCGTGTGCCAGAGGTGAAGATCGCACGTGAGCGCACGGCACAAATCACGTCAACAAGCAGCATCCAAACGAAGGGGAAGCTTGATGGAGATAAAGCATAATGGAAAGGAGTAAACCGAACCGTCGAGGCACAGCAAATCGCCCTGCAAGCGCAGCCAAGCCCACTTCAACATTGAGTAAAGTGGCTGGCATGGGCTATGGATTAACCATCATGGTGATTGTGTTGTTTATGGCCAGCGGAGTGATGAGCCATTTGCATTGATCTTTTTCATGGCTGAGAGAGGCAAAACGATGCTGCTATAAAACATGTTGTACTGTATGATGCGCAAAAAATAATGATAAGCTTGGGTATAAGGCATTTTATGAAGTACATGAAAGTCAGTGTTGCTTGTCTCTCACTCATTCTTTCAGCGCAGGCATTCAGTGCAACCAAAATTGCAGCGATGGATGCCGCCTTTCATGAAGGAGAAAAAGTGGTTGCATGTGGCGTGTTAAAAGAGATTTCACGGTTTAAACGGGGTGTTTATCTTAATTTAGATGCACCATACCCGCAGCAATCATTAACCTTGGTGGTATGGGAAAACGATTTGGTGCAATTAAAGGCGAAGCATGGTGATTTTAAACACCATATGGACAGCGTGGTATGTGGTAAAGGCACTATCACGGAATATAAAGGCCGTCATCAAATCAGTTTATATAATGCCTATGCATTCAAGGTGGGTGAGCAGTAAAGAATTATTCTAACAATATAGAACCTCGTTTTGACATGGCGGCAGTGAAATAACGTGCGCTGCCGCCATGTATTTTTCATACTTTCTACTTTCTACTTTCTACTTTCTACTTTCTACTTTCTACTTTCTACTTTCTACTTTCTTCATTCAATTGCTTTTCTTTAATAAAGGGAGCATTTTCCCCTGGCCTTTTGCGTAAGCCTTTACGGTACACGAACGCCCTCTAAAGGGCTGAAAGGTAGCCTGTCAGGTGACACGTTGGTGCAAATACCTTGCTGGCGTGTGGGCTTGATCGCATTAATAAGTCTTTGAAAATTAATGTTTGTCGTGTGTTTGTCAGGTTCCTGTCGTTACGCTATAACTCCAATGAAGGCTAGAGTGGATGCAGCAAACGCAGAAGGGAGTCAATGATGATTATTCGGAAGTTACGATTACAGCAAGGTTGGTCACAAGAGCAGTTAGCTGAGATGAGCGGCCTCAGTATTCGCACCGTGCAGCGCATTGAGCGTGGGCAAAAACCGGGTTTGGAATCATTAAAATCTTTGGCTGCGGTATTTGAAACTACTGTCGCTGAACTTCAGCAGGAGTCTGATATGGATATGCACCACGATGAGAAAATACCGTCTACCACGACGGTGACATTAACCAAAGACGAAGAAAGCGTGATTCAACAGGTGAAAGAAATTAAAGGCTTTTACTCGCATTTAATTACCTATGTATTGGTGATGAGTGGCCTATTAATTTTGAATTTGCTGACTGAACCTTCAGAACTTTGGGTGGTATGGCCCGCCTTTGGTTGGGGGATCGGTATTATTAGCCATGCATGCAGTGTATTTGAGTGGGTGAATTTCTTTGGCCCGGATTGGGAAAAGAAACAAATAGAAAAGCGGCTGGGAAGAAAGCTGTAACCAGCGTGAAAATAGCAGGTGCTAGGCGCAATCAGGCATCTGCTGTTTATGTTTCATCTTGGTTGAAGTAACGCGCAACCTGTTGGCATGGATAACGGCAGACAAGGAGTGACATGGAAGGTTACACCATCAGTACCGATCAGCAGCAACTCGATGTTGATCTTATTCATCAATTCATTGCCAGTGTGGATTTACGTCGATTGAATGAATGCGGACTTTGTTTTGAACGGTGTTTTTTATTGTGAGGGAGACCCCAAAAATAGCCACACTGTTTTGCGTCTACAGGGAGAAGTCGGTTTCAATAGGGTTAACAACATGTGAATAGTGAGGGAGTGTAAGGCAATGAAAAGATGGATGAGCGTTATGGTGTTTCTGGGGCTATTGACGGGGTGTGTGAGTGATCCGGGCAAGCTGACGGCATCGAGCAGTTTGGTGGACTTTCTTTATCCCAATAAATCGGATTATGAAGAGCATAAGCCAGAAACGCCGACGCTGACCTTGCCTGTGCGCGTGGGGATTGCCTTTGTGCCGCCTTCTGAACACAACTACAGCAGCATCAGTTTATCGGAAAAACGCAAACATGAAATTTTGTCTGAAGTGAAAGAGGCGTTCATTACATTGGATTATGTTAGCCGTATCGAAATCATTTCTGACAACTACCTGAAAGCGGGCGGTGGCTTTGATACCCTTGAGCAACTGTCACGCCTGTACCATGTCGATGTGATTGCGTTGGTCTCTTACGATCAGGTAGCGCGCAGCAATGAAAACAATGCGTCGTTACTGTATTGGACCATTGCGGGGATGTACCTGATCCCGGGTAACAGCAATACCACACAAACCTTTGTGGACACGGCACTGTTTGACATCGACAGCCGGAAAATGCTGTTCCGCGCTCCGGGGATCAGTAAGGTAGATAGCCTGTCCACCGCCATTGGTATTGATGCGTCTTTGCAGGAAGATACCACGGAAGGGTTTGATTTAGCGGTCGACGATATGATCACCAACTTGAATACGGAGCTGGATATGTTCAAAGACCGTGTACGCACGGAGCAAATTGCCAAGATTGAGACCCGCTCCGGTTACAGCGGTGGTGGTGTCAGTGTCGGGGTGTTGATCGCTATGATGGGGCTGATGATGAGCCGACGACACAGGAAGTCAGGAGAGAAGCGTTGAAAATTAAACATTTATCATTGAGTACAAAGCATCCCGAGCGTTGTGCGACCTTGTTAGCGGCCTTAACGGAGGGAGAGGCAAAGCCCTTTCCTTCGCCCACTATGGACAGGGCTTGGTTATGCGTGTGGAACGAAGCGGAGAACTCGCTGATTGAATTCATTCCTGATGATTACGCACTGTGTTACGGCGAGCATGCGGCGACTTATGTTCGTCAACCTGCACCTGTTGCGTTTAATGCGGCCCATGTGATGTTGGAAACTACCCAAAGTATCGAGGCATTGGCCTGCATTGCTGACCAGCATGGTCTGGTACACCGTTTTCGCCCTCGGTTTGGTGGTCCATTATATGAGGTGTGGTTAGACGAGGCGTTACTCATTGAATTTTGGTCACCGGAAATTCAAGCCTATGCGGCCAAGTTGTGATGTGCTGGCAATGACCCACATTCCGATCATGTGCTTTATCGAGTGACTGCACATTTCCTTGCGTTCTCACTGTATGGTGAGAATCGAAATTGGGATAACAATGCGAGAAGATGTCCGGTGGAAATGATGATTTTTTCGGCGGGGAATGTGTATCGAAACAATTTGTGAAGGGGAAGGAGAGAGCGATAACTTATTGTTGTTCAGAGAAAATTATTTGTTACGGCTAAAAATCATTAACTGGTAGTACCATATTCTGCGATATATCGTCTGCTTTTTTATCCCTTTGGCCGATATTGATATTTTACATAGGTGAATTCTTCATAATAAGCTGCGACCTGCTTGCGTGTGCAGGTTGGGATTGGCGTGAAACACATAGCCTGGTGCGGTACGTTGTCATGAAGGGGGAGCCTCATGTCGCCGCAGAAAAAAGGACAAGACGTCATTGAACAACCATTGGAAGTTGCTTAATGAGGATGTATGAACCGGATTGTGATAATGAAAAGTCCATCGCAGAAATTGGCGTATGTGGCGACGAATAAGAAGTATTTAGATATGTCAGTCTCTGACATTGCAGAAGACTGGGAAAAGAATTATCAAAATGCTCAGCCAAAACAAATAAAAAATAAGTCGGCCATATTAGCCATGGCACGTGCTGTGGATTTTTCAGTGGAATTAGGCGACCTGATTGAGCCGGTTATCCAAGAGCAAAATAAAGCAAGAAAAGCCATGATTGCACGCTTAGCCCAAGCGGGCTGGACGGTATTAAACCAATGAATGCGCGTAAGAGACGATGAGGACAAAAGTTGCCCTCATCGTCTCCTTCTTATTTGTTCTTTCTTCTTCTTTCTTATTTTCTCGGCGGCTAGCCTTGCCACGCCACCAAGATGACCCCTGCGGTAATGAGGGCGATCCCTAACCAGTTGATTCCGCTAAGCTGCTCACCCAGTAACGCCACACTGAACACTGCCACTAATACCACGCTTAGTTTATCGATGGGTGCAACTTGTGCCGCTTGCCCTAATTGCATGGCACGGAAATAACACAGCCAGGAAGCGCCTGTTGCCAAGCCGGATAACACCAAAAAGGTTAAGCCACGGCCAGATAAGCTGCTGATGGGCTGAAACTGTTTGGTGAAATAGGCGATCCCCCCTACCAGCAATAAGATCACACAGGTGCGAATAAAGGTCGCGAAGTCAGAATTGATAGTATTAACACCGAGCTTGGTTAATACCGCCGACAGCAAAGCCCAAAACAGCCATGAGGTGTTCAGCATGCTTGCTCCAAAAAGAAAATGAAAATGAGACGCAACCGCGAAGTATGCTGCGCATGAAGTAAGACGTCAGGATAGGCGGCGTAAATCTGTGTAAATCTCTGATAATTATTTTGGTCGATTGTGCGAGCAGGGTATGCATAGACACGGTGGATGGGTAGCAAGGAGAAAATACGGGGTTTGAAACGCCTCGCACTTATGTAATCCGAGCAAGCAAGGTGGCTGCCACTCTGGCACATTGAGTGTATTCCTTTGAAATAATTGATGAGAAGAACATGGCAAGCTTTCTAACCGACAGTATTATCATTGCTAACCCTGCCATTGGGGATGTCCCAAAATTCAAACCGATCGCGAACCGATTGGTGTATATCGTAGAGCACAATAAAGACGGTGCTGTTGGGGTGTCGTTGAACAATAATTACATCAAGCCGTTTAATGAAATCGCAGAAGTGCTGACCGTGCTGAAATCGGTAGATCCAAGCATGTTGCTGAACGACAAGCTGTTTGGTGGTGGCCCGTTATTTACCGATCGTGCTTGGATCTTAGGGAAAAACAAAGGCAAATACAGTGAAACACTGACCAACGATCATCTGTCATTGAATTTCTCGTTACAGGCCTTTTCTGACAACTTACCCGAGCACCGCTCGTCTTGCGGCATTGGGACATTTGGGTGGGGCCCGGGGCAGCTTGAGAAAGAGTTAGGCGCACAGCTTTGGCACTATTACCCAGCCGATCCTGAAGCATTGGATGCCATTCCGTTTGAGGGATCGTACAAAGGGGCGATTGATATTTTGAAAGCGATGAAGGCATAACACAGCCCGCTGAATGCTGTTCACGATGGCCCTCAAAAGACCAGCTTCTAAATGTAAGTGATATTCGTTATCATCTTTATCTTTTTACATGACGACAAGACGTTGTCATGGCATGGACGGAGAGACGCAGGATGCGAACGTACTATCACTTACTTCAAACACATGGCCACTTACTTCAAACACACGGCCACTTACCTCAATTACAAGATCATTTACCCCAGCCGCACAATCATTTTTCTCAATCACACAATCCATTCCCTCATTTTTTGAAACGCGGTAAATGTACCGTGCTTGGTGGGTTATTTTGCTGTGGATTATTACTTGGTGGGCTGACCGGTTGTGAATACCTGCCGCATGAGGCCAATGTCACCCTCTCTCCGGCGGCGATACAAACGGTGGTGGAGCAATCTCGACCTGCAAATACCGCGATCATGCAGGCGTTTGAGCAACATGATTTGGTGGCTATCGGTGATTACCACTGGAATGACGCTTTCATTGACTATGCGATGACGCTGATTCAATCACCGGCGTTTTCTGAGCAGGTGCAACATATTGTGGTGGAATTTGGGAATGGGCAGTATCAATCCTTAATCAATGATTATGTGGCAGGTAAGGCTGTCAGTGACGCGCAGGTGCAAGAAGCGTTGCGGGGTTCGTTGTATTTTATGGCTTGGGCGCCGGACGTGTATGGTCGCTTTTTTGCCGCTGTACGAGTGCGTAATGCCCAACTTCCCCCTGAACAACAGCTTCATGTTCACCTTGCCGAGGCCCCGTTTGACTGGTTAACCCTGCGCGATAAACAGGTATGGCAACAGGCGGCACAGTCAAAGAGCGATCATTTCTACCAAGTGGCTGAAGAGCGCCTTCAGCAACAGCAAAAAGCCTTGTTGATCTTCGGTGCCTTCCATTTGATCTCCGCCCCAGATGACTTTGTGCAGCGCGAAGCGGAATCCTCATGGCCACTGGCTACCCGTTTGCAGACGCATTATCCCGGTAGTCTCTACACCCTTTGGCCACTGACGGAACCGGCAGTGGTATCGGCGTATCAGGCGTTGCCTGCGCCCTCACTTATTCCCGTGAAAACCACCCCGATACAGTCAGAACGTATGATAGACATATTGCCCAAAGCGCGGTTTAAACTGGCAGAGATGGGCGAGAGGGAGGCCAAGGTCGGAGACTTGTTTGATGCGTTTTTGTATCTCGGTGAGAGTGAACGCAGCACCTTGTTTCCACGCAGCGTGATGGACGATACTGCTTGGATGGCGGAAATGCAGCGTAGGGCTGATTTGATTGGCGGGAAAATGCAAAAACGCTTCAATGAGATCCGCCGGAACAGTGAAGCTCATTACCGTACGAGGAATGAAAAAATATCTGCCCGTTAGATGTCGAGGCTCTGAAATCTCGATGGGATTTTCATGTGCTTGCAGGGTGAATTATGGAACTATCACACATTTAAGATTAAATGATAATCATTATCATTGATGTTGTTTGTTTTGTTGATTAAGGTCTCGGGCTTATTTACGGACCTTCTCAAAACAAGGATGTGTGATGAGTACTACCCAGCCCTTTGTGTCTCCTGCCGTACTGCTGCCAACCCTATTAAGCAGTGCAATATTAGCTGTTTTTTCTTCGTCGGCTTGGGCCTCTTCGGAAGGGCCTTCGCAAGTCGTCCATGATGATACGCCGGTGCAGGCGTTGGATCGCATGGTCGTGACGGCCACCTTAACTGAACACAGTGAGCTGACCGCGCCTGCGTCTGTGTCTGTGATCACCGCAGAAGACATCGCCAAAATGCCGGTGAAAGATCTGTCTGAGGCGATCCGCAGCAGTACGGGGGTGAACATTGAAGGCAGCACCGCATATGGTCGTAATAGCATTCGCATTCGAGGCTTAGACGGTAAGCACACCCTGTTACTCATTAATGGCCGCCGCATTAATTCTCAAGATGCCTTGATCCGTGGGAACGATTTTGACTTAGCCACCATTCCATTAACGGCGATTTCCCGCATAGAAGTGGTGCGCGGCCCGGTTTCTTCGCTGTACGGGTCTGAAGCGATGGGCGGTGTGGTGAATGTGATCCTCAAACGCCCTACGGAAACCTTGTCAGGCTCAGTCGGGGTGGAATATGAACACCTGCTGGAAGGGGACGGTGGTACCGGCATGAAAACCAATGGCTATATCAGTGGCCATCTAACGGATAAGCTGGCCGGTACATTGATTGTTGAACGTGCCGATCGTTCGCCATGGCGCACAGACGAAAATCCAGAGGTGGATGCCTTAGAAGCGCGCGAAAATACCAATGTGATGTCAGAGCTGCGTTGGGATATTAATGCCCAGCAAGCCATGATTGCCGATTTGTATTACACCCGTGACAGTCGCGAGGCAGACTGGTTGCACCCGCGTACCGGCCCGCACACCAATACGCAAGACTCGACCCGTTGGAATTATGGCTTAACCCATGAAGGGGCATGGTCATGGGCGGACTCGGAAGTGCGTGTATACGGTGAAACCATGAAACTGGACGATGCCAGTACCGCTTACAGCAATGGGGCTGCGGAGGTCGAGCTGCAAAATACCACGTTTGATTTCAAACTGCTGGGGCTTGCATGGGATCAACATGAGTGGGTCTTTGGGGGGGAGTACCGCACCTCGGAATTGGACAATGATCGGGACTTGGCATCAGGCAGTGCAGACAACTATCAAGGTGCGGTCTATGCGCAAGCGGAGTTGGATTTCGATGCATTATTACTGACATTAGGTGCGCGTCAGGACTTCCATGACGTGTATGGCGAGCATTTTAGTCCCCGTGCCTATGCAGTGTATCGTGTGACCGATGAATTCGTGTTGAAAGGGGGCGCGGGCGGTGGTTTTCGTGCGCCGGGGATCATGGAAAGCAGCGATGAAGTGCGGGTGATCAGCTGTGGTAACCGTTGTTGGTTAACCGGCAATGATGACTTGGAACCGGAAAAATCGAAAAGCTATGAACTGGGTGCAGCTTATGAATCGTTGACCTTGGGCGCAGGCATCACTTATTTCCATACTGAACTGAAAAACAAAATTGAGCGCGACCTCACCGCCCCGGTGGGGAGTGAGGGTGTCATGCCGATCTTTACGTATCAAAATATCGGTAAAGCTAAGATTCAAGGGGTAGAATTTGAAACCTGGTATGACGTGAATGATCGACTTCGTGCGGCGTTTAATTACACCTATACCGATGCAGAAGATACCACGACGGGCGAGACCTTGCAGAAAACGCCACGCCATTTAGCGAATCTGGATGTGAACTGGCAAGTGACCGATCCCTTAACTGCTTTCATGCGGGTGAACTACATTGGCGAGCAGGTGATCACCAACCCTAGTCGCGAGAACGTCACGGTCAGCGGATATAGTTTGGTGGGTTTAGGCGCATCCTATCAGTTTGAAGCACTGACGCTGAAAGGTGGCGTGAACAACTTGTTTAACACCGTATTGGATGAAGAAGATGATTATTACGGCTATACCGAAAAGGGGCGCAGTGTCTTTTTGAATGCCACTGTCGTGTTTTAAAATAACAGTCGCGTTTTAAAATAACAGCCGCGTTTAAATAAGGCGTACTTTTCAGATAAAAACATAAACAACCATGAATGGTTGGCTAGCACCTTCAGCCTCTCTGTGCAACGCACGAATTATATTCGTGATATGTGCAGGGAGGCTGTGTTGTTTTATGTGTTTCTCAATTGCAAGTGCTTTGATTTTATCTTGATGTGTATCGAAGGGCGAAAAAGGGGCCGCCATTTAAGGGGCAGGGGTATGGTATAAATCAGCGCCCAGTGAGTAAACCTTGATGCGTAGTTGATGTGTTGGTACTTAATAAGGAACGAAGAAAATGGATTTCTTGGTTGTTGTCATTATTTCAGTAGTTATGCTTTTTATTTGGCAAGTTTATCGAATGAAGCAAATGCCAGTACATGAGTTAGTGGTGGAATGCTTAAATCGACATCAGTTTAAAGAGGCTCTGGCTATTCTTTCAAATGATGTGGATAAAGGGAATTATGAGTCGGCTGTAATGATGGCAGAGGTTATTGAAAAGTTTGGCCTAAAGGATGCGGACGACCCATCAAATGAACTATTTCAGCCTATTTATTGGTATGAGAAAGCGGCTTTATTGGATGAAGCATTTAATGGAACTTATAGGTTGGGATTGAGGCTTGGGCGCTTGCCTAATGGAACGGTTATTGATGATGGAAGGGAGCGATTAGAACTCATCTTGTTGATTGATGCTGCTAATGGGAAAGCGGAGCAACAATATGAACTAGGTATGCTGTATTCTAACTTTTTATGGGATACAAAAAAAATCGAAGAATCTCAGTATTGGTTGGATAAAGCGGCTGAACAGGGGCATGAAAAGGCGCTCTTTGAAATAGGTTCTAGATACATATCGGAAAACCTTAATAATACAGATGATTACGGTAGTGAGTTAGCGCAGCAAGCTCGGCAGTATATATCTAAAGCCGTATCATTAGGTTATCAACCTGCCAGAAAAACGTATGCAGATATGCTTATAAAAGGGATTGGGGGTGATAAGCAACTTCGTGAGGCTGAGGGGATATTGCTCACCTTATGTGAAGAGTTCCATGATCAGGCGGAAAACGATAAATATATTATTGATATCTTGGTTTTAGAAGAACGATTAGCGAAGTTATACGTTGAATTGAATGATTGGGATAATGCGCGTCTTTATTTTGAAAAATATGCGGAATATGGGAAGAGTGGCGAAATCGCATTAGCGAATTTTTTGTTAGATCATTCTCACAGCGTCGATGATCATGCAAGGGCTCTTTCTTTAGTTAAAGAGGGTGCTGATGGGTGGCATACCGATGTATTAGCTATTTGGGGAAAAGCATACGAAACGGGCCGAGGCGTAAGCAAAAACTTACCGAAGGCGGCGATGCACTATCAACTAGCAAGTATTACGCTTAATCCACGACACATAGAATCAAAACAAGCACTGACGGCTCAATTGACGACATTAGAAAAGCATGAAGTGACAATATTGGAAAAAGAATATCGCGCGTTACATCCTATCTCTGAGGAACGGCAGAGAAGCATTAATTACTGTTATGCCTCTAATCTACTGAAAAAAGAGGATCTATCATGCGAAGAGGCTGAAGAAGGATTGGCGTTATTGAAGCAATGTGCTTTAGCTGGTGCTGAGGACGTCCTAACTGAAATAGCTGATGTTTATATGAAATTAAATAAACACTTTGAATGTGCACTCTGGTTAAAAGTGAGCATGCTTGGTGAGTCCGTCCCTACAATTGCTAATGATCCTGTATTTGATCGTTCAGGTTTCATCTGTAGCAATTTGTATAAAACCTTCACCGACGAAGAGAAATCCAGGATTGAAAAAGACGCGAGAATGCTATTTGAGCAAATTGAGAAGAAGCATGATGATGAGATATAGCCTGTTTAGTAAAAATGGGTGTGTGGTTCGTTAGGAAATAAACAAGGAAGTTAATGAATGAAATGTCCAAGTTGTAAAAGCAAGATTGATGAAAAGCAGGCACGAGAAAAAGCAGACAGTGAGAAGCGAGTGCGCTGCCCTGAGTGTCAGGTATGGCTAAAAGAAGATCCGAAAGCGTCGCAACTGCTGAATATCGGTTTCTTTACCTGGCTAGCGGGTACGGCAGGAAAAGGGATGATTGACGGCACGCCAGATGTCATGATGTTGTTGAATATCCCTGTGCTGGTCGGTTTAGTGATGATGGCGATCTGGTTTGTGCGTGGCAAGTGGATCACGGCATAGGTTTCAACCGCAAACCGTAATAATAGCGATAGTGTTTCGTCTCATAGATCCGGTATGATGCCGTTTAGCAGCAAAGGTGCTGTTTTGTATTGGTTTTATTGAAACATTGATTGAAGTGAGAGTCAGGATGGCTAATTTTACAGAATATAAAGTGGTTCACATTGTGGAAGGTGGTTGTGGTACCTTGTTGTTTGGTGCAAGCGGTTTGCCTATCCAGAAAATGGAAGCAGAGCTGAACAAGTACGCGCAAGATGGCTGGCAATTGGCGTTTCAAACCGTTGAAAGCAAGCGTTACATGCTGTTTTGGCAGCGTGAAGCAGTGATTATCACGCTAGGCCGTTAATCTTGTTTAAGGCCACATCGCTAAAATTGATCCGCTATTACCAAGGTAAGGGCGGATCAAAAGTCCTCTTTAATATTGAGTGTAATTTTGAGCCATCATGCTCTGAGTACACCAAGCAATGCATCATCAAATACGGGGCAATTAAAGGTTGGCAGTTAGGGCTTGCTCGCATACGTCGCTGCAATCAACCCGATTTGGTGGAAAAAATTCGAGATGAGGTGCCGTAATGTCACGATCTGAGTCAATGGAAGCATTAGAAGCCAAAGAAGAGCAACTGCGCACTTTGGTCGCTGATCTAGCGCCAGAGCAGAGAAAGCGCTTTTATGTGGAACAGACGAAGCAGCTGAAAGATCCTGATACTTACGCGGCGCTCAATTGGCTGTTTCTGGGCGGCTTTCACCACCTCTATCTGCGTAAATATTCGATTTTTTCCGTAGAGTTTACGCTGCTGATCATCGCTATTATTGCCTTGGTGATGGGATTCATCTACGCCGTGGTGATTTTGATCGCGATCTCGCTGTATGAATTGCCGCAGTTGTTCTTTTCCCAGAAAATTGCCCGTCAGTATAACTACAATCTGTCGATGCAGATCTATCATGATGTGAAGGCTGAGGCCACGATTGGGCGATAAGATGTTAACGCGCGATTATCCAAGTATTCAGAAAAAACGCCATTGCGGTATGTCGCAATGGCGTTTTTTTATGTTTATTCGGTAGGAACTGCAGGCGCTTCCTGAACTTTCGGCGTGATGGGCGATAGCGTAAAACTTATCGCGCCCATCGGGCAGGCGGTTCGGCATTGGCCGCAGCCATTGCATTTGTCTTTGAGTACGGCTGGGCGCTTCTCGTTAAGATCAATAGCCTGCTGTGGGCAGTCTGTCGCGCACATGTCACAGTAACCGTAGAGCATACGACGGCAAGACCCGCTGAAGACCGGGATCATTCCTGTTGAGTGACAGGTATTGCTCAGTGCCAAGGTCGGGCAAGCGCGTTGGCATTCCCCGCAGTCGGTACAGAAGTTACAGTCGAGATGCAGTTCCGGTTTGCCATTGATCATGCTGATCACATGCTGTGGACATGCTTTTTCACATTCACCGCAGCCATCGCATAAACGGCTTAGCAAGGTTTCATCGACAGCAGTCGGTGGGCGAGCCACCAAGCGGGTGAAAGGTTCAACGACCGCTTGCTGTTGAGTTTTCTTGGCGCCAGACAGCAACCCACGGAATAACCCTCGGCGGCTGATCTGCTTGTGCTCCATTACGGCTTGGTAATACTTTTCGCTTTTTTCCGTCATGGTGTACTTTTCCGCGTGCTCGGTAGTAGGAGAAGGCAGCACATTCAATCGATAAGGCTTGGTGTGTGCTGCCTGTGTGCGTTATCGGTACAAACGTACGATACGGTAATCGGCTTTGGTCAGTTGCGCCAACTGGCGCAGGGTGCCTTCTGCGGCAAGACTCATGCCTTTGTAAAAATCCGTCGTCGCTTCATCACGCATGATGTGCAGCATGCGCGGTGCCCACGATAATACGTGTTCACTCAAAAACTTCTCTAGGGCACACAATAGCGGAGAGGGGTGGTCGTCAGCAATGTCTTGTTGCAGCGCCATTTCACATAAATGTGCAATAAAGCAGAAAATCAGGCCGATGTGATCGTCTGGCTCGTGTTCGCCAGTATCAATTTCCACACCAAACTGTAGATAGAATTGTTTAATGGCCGCTGTTGGCGCGCCAAACAAGGTTTGTTCTTCCGTCAGGTACACGGATGCCCACGGTGCCGCTTTTAGTGCGTTAGGGCCGATGAACAGATCGGCAAAGTCCTGCTTAATCGCCGCCATGTCTGGTTGCGTGCTCAGTAGGGCTAAGCCTTGTGCCAGAGAATCGTTATCCACATCCAACGGCCACTGCGCGATCAACGACTCTTGGTAAATCGGGTCGATGAAATCCGCGCTAGGGGCTTGGTGAAACGCCTGATAGAAGAAACGGCTCACTAGCGATAAACCGGCTAGAGTGTGAAATTGTTGCTCTGTCATAAAAAACTCGAAATTCGTAATGCGAAAAAGGAAGGCTAATCACTTAGCCTTCCTGCAGGTACGGATAAATAACCGCGTACTTATCCGTACGAGTGATGATTACATACCTGCGCTTGCGCTGATGTATACATCGTAGAAGAACGCGCGGCCCATGAACTCTGAAACCAGTACCAGCACAAAGCTCGCAATTGCCACGCGCATGGCTTTGTTACAGCCTTTCATTGCGCCAACCAGCCATACTAGCAGACCCAACATCAGCAGGCCTACACGCATCATCGCTAGGCGGAACGAGTAATCTACTACGTCAAACGGGTTAAGTTGAATGTTCAACTGGCCTAGCCATACCAAGTATGCTGCGTAACCCATTAGGGTTGCCGTACCGAAAATCGCTGCACCCATTGCCAGTGCGCGATCGGCGTTAGCGGCCACATCACCCATGCTGGTGGACTGTGCACGTAGCATGATAGCAGCTGCGATTGGACCAACCACACCAGCAGTCATCAGGAACTGGAACGCGGTGAATGGCGTGTTCCACGTTGGTACAGTAACTAGCGTGTACACGTTCGCGATGGCCATGATGAACACAATACCCAGTGCCATAGACACAGGCAGCAGCACTTTGCGAATGGCAGGCATGATGTCCAGCAAACGCATACCGGTGTACGCAACAGCCGCACCGCCGAACAGGCTCAGGCCAACGATTTCAAGGCTTAGCGCACTGCCGTGCGCCAGACCAAACATCACGTTGAACATACGGAACGGCTGACCAAGGTGTGTTACCGATGCGATAGCACCCACACCAAGCAGTACAAATACCGCCATGAAGCTGCGCGTCATCGCTTTGTTGTTTGGCTTGAAAAACAGCTCAATCAGGCCAAGTGCGATGAACATACCAACAGCACTTTGTGCCAGTACGGTAAAGAAGACTAATGATAACTGGCTCATGCACCCACCTCCGTTGGGTTCTGGATCGATCCTTTCTTATCGCCAGTCAGCTTGCTGTTAGAACAAGTGCTGATAATAAGGTTAGGGCTGGTTAAACGTGGATCAGGCAATGGTGCGATATCTGCACGATCACCGTACTTCGCACGTAGCTCATCAATTGGGCCGAAGTCCAAAGCACGCAGTGGACAAGATTCCACACACACAGGATCTTGACCGGTACCGATGCGCTCATAACAGCCATCACACTTGGTCATGTGCTTCTTCTCTGGGTTGTACTGTGGTGCGCCGTAAGGACACGCCATTTCACAGTAGCGACAACCCACACACACGTCTTCGTTCACGACCACAAGGCCGTCTTCTTCACGCTTGTGCATTGCACCGGTTGGACACGCTTTGGTACACGCCGGGTTGCTACAATGGTTACAGCTGATAGACATGTAGTAGGCGAAAACGTCATTGGAGAAGGTGCCGTCTTCGTGTTGTACCCAGTCACCGCCTGCGTATTCGTAGACACGACGCCAGTTTACGCCAACAGGGAGATCGCTTTTGTCTTTACAAGACACCTGACACGTTTTACAGCCAGTACATTTGCTGGTATCAACGTGGAAACCGTATTGAGTCATTTATTCTTCTCCTTAGGCCTTAGCTACTTCAACGAGGATGGTGTGCTGTGGGTTACCTTTCGATAACGGTGTCGCACGTTGTGACGTTAGCGAGTTGATACAACCGCCTTGGTCAACACCATTCTTGTCTGGGCTGTACCATGCGCCCTGGCCTAAAGCTGTTACCCCAGGCATGATGCGAGGTGTAACTTTGATTGCAACACGGATCTCACCGCGATCGTTCCATACTTTCACGAAGTCGCCGCTCTTCAGGTTACGTTTTGCAGCGTCAATCGGGTTCATCCAAATACCGTCGAACACCACTTCACGTAGCCACGGAATGTTGTGGTAAGTGGAGTGGGTACGGCCTTTGGTGTGGTAACCAAATAGCTGTAGCGGGAATTGCTCAGTCTTTGGATCCAAGTGGCTTTCCCATGTGGTCACGTACTGTGGCAGCGGCGTGATCACGTCACCGTCTTTCAGTTCCCACTCTTTCGCGATAGTTTCTAGCTTGGTTGAGTAGATCTCGATACGGCCAGAAGGGGTGCCCACTGGGTTCGCTTCTGGATCTTTACGGAAATCTTCCAGCGCGATACGGCCTTCTTTTGGCGCGACCACGGTGTAAGGACCGTTCTTACGTAGATCCTCCAGTGAAGGAATGTTTGGATCTTGCTTCATGCGCTCGGCATACAAGTATTCCAACCACTGGTCACGGCTGCGGCCTTCAGTGAATTGATCGTACAGATCAAAGCGCTTAGACAGCTCCGCACACATTTGGTAAGCACTGCGTGTTTCGTACAATGGCTCGATAGCACGAACCAGCGGCCACAGACCCGCCATAGAACCTGAAGAGTAACCGTCAGAGCTCACTTCGTTGTTTTCGATAGTGGTTACGTCTGGCAGTAGCAGGTCAGCGTAACGGGCAGACGCGGTCATGTGGTTATCACACACCACGATGAACTCAGCCAGTGACTCATCTTTGATGATTTCAGCCTGACGGTTCAGATCCGCGTGCTGGTTCATCAGTACGTTACCTGAGTAAGCAAGGATGAACTTGATTGGCGTACGCATACGCTCGTCACCCTGAATACCGTCCGTTTTGTTCGTCATTTCTTCGTGACGCCAAATTGCATCACTCCATTTGAAGAACGGCACTTTTACCTGAACAGGGTTAGTACCTACAGGGATACGCGGTGCTGGGTAGCCGTAGTTCGCTGGCATGTCACCGGTGTTGGTACCTGGCAGACCGATGTTACCGGTCAGGATAGGTAGCATAACGATGGCACGTGAAGCCTGCTCGCCGTTTGCCTGACGCTGGATACCCGTACCTTGCGTGATGAAACACGGTTTCGCGGTACCAATTTCACGCGCAAGTTGCTGAATTTTCTTCGCTGGGATACCCGTGATATCCGCCGCCCACTCAGGGGTTTTCGCGATACCGTCAGGGCCTTGACCTAGAATGTGTGCCTTATAGTGACCATTCTTTGGTGCGCTAGCAGGAAGGGTTTTTTCGTCATAGCCTTGGCAGTATTTGTCCAAGAAGGCCTGATCCACTAAGTTTTCAGTGATCAGTACGTGCGCGATACCTTCTACCAGTGCCGCATCGGTACCCGGACGGATTGGTAGCCACTCATCTTCTTTACCCAACATGGTGTCGGTGTAACGTGGGTCGATGATGATGGTACGTACGTTGTTTTTACGCTGTGCGTTAATGTGCTCGTGGATCTCACCACCACCACTCATACGGGTTTCAGCCGGGTTGTAACCGAACATCACCAACAATTCAGCGTTTTCGATTTCAGTGGTGTAAGAACCGTAAGCTGCGGCTTTTTTGTCGCCGTAAGTGAACGGCAGAGCAAACATGATCTGGCCCCAGCTGTAGTTACCGTAGTAATCCAGGAAGCCGCCCATCATGTTGAACAGACGCTTGAAGCAGTCTTTACCATCGGTACGGTAGCCTTGGGTACCTGAACCGTAAGTAATGAAAATAGAGTCGTTACCGTATTCTTTGATGGTGTACTTTAGTTTGTCCGCCATCAGATCCATCGCTTCGTCCCAGCTGATGCGCTCGAAGCGGCCTTCGCCACGTTCGCCCACACGCTTCATTGGGTACTTCAGACGGTCAGGGTTGTATACGCGGTGCTTGATAGAACGGCCACGCAGACACGCACGGATTTGGTGCGTACCAAATTCGCCGTTGTCATCACCACGGTTGTCGGTTTCGATTTGCGTGATCACACCGTCTTTAGTGTGTACACGCAGTGCACAACGGCTACCACAGTTAACCATACATGCAGACCAAACGGTTTTGATCTCACCGTCTTGGGTAGCAGCTGTCTCTGCCGCTGCGGCTTTTAGAGGTAGTCCCATGCCAACGGCAGCGGTTGTACCGCCGACAGCCGCACCCCATTTCATGAAGGTTCGGCGCTTCATTGGCGACAAGATTGCTTCGTTAATCCAGCTCTTCATATGGTTCCCATAATGAATGAATATTTATATTTTTGATTATTTATGCTCACAAAGAGGTCGTGTAAAAAGTCATAAAATGACATTTTTCGACAAACCTATTCTAAAGGGGAATGTACTTAGGGCTGGGAGTAAATTAAATGACTAAAATCATTTTTCTAGCACGATTTTTGCCTCATTCAGAAATTGCTCGTTCATTATATTTTATAAAATTTAATATATTGTCACAGGTGTTTCGTGGTGTTTCAGGATGGTGATGTAATGAACAATGTCACTTTTTGTCTTTATATGTTTTCGATGGAAGCAAAAAATACATTTCAATACACAAAATGAATAGATGTTGCATAGTGGTAAGGCGAGATGTGCATGAGAACAGTGTGTTTTGTTAATATTATTTCATAATTCGAGTGTGTTTTTAGTGGCGGGTGCTGGAGGGAAGGTGAGTAAAGGCCGTGTGATTACATTTCCTTACAGTCGATCATTCAGAATGCGGTATCACTTGATCAAAAAAGCTAGCGGTTCTTGCTAGCTTTTTTGTGGGATTTCCCCAAGTGATACAGTGAAAGATACAGCGTTAGGATTCACACACAAACCATGCACTGGCCGGGGCGGTAATAAAGGCTTTATCGTGCCAGCTGATGTGCTCCCATACCGGTGCGGTGCGCACATCTCCTTTGATCTTCTCTCTGGTCAGTACTTTGACCAGCCCTTCTTTTACACTGTAAACCTGTCCGCGATAGGTGTAGCCAATGGGGCTGGTTTTGCTTTGATCGTAATAACAGACGGTGGTGCCAATGTTGGAGTAAATGTATTGGCTTTCATTACTCCACGGTTTCGGCGCCGCAGCAGGTTGGGCCGCAGATTGAATAGGGGCTTCAACCGTTGTGGAAGGCACGAGCTGGCGATACGTGGTGTAGGGCTGATACCCCAAAATTTGTGCCGCTTCTTGCCATTCAGTATCCAAGGTATAAGGGTTTTCAGTCAGGCGTAATGTCACAAATGGGCCATCGAGACAGAGATCAGCCCATAGATCGGTACTGGAAATACGGGCAGAAAACAAAGGCATCTCATTCACGGTGTTCGGGTTGGCGACACACCAGGTTGCGGTTTGCTGGTGGATCAAGGTGCCGTGATTGGCATCACAGACCCGTTTCGCCAAGGCTTGATACTCCGCCACATCATGTTTCGCGCTGTCTTCCCCAGTAGAACAATAGCGGTAAGCGAATGAGTAGGTGTCTTTCGGGTAAAAAGCGCCTTTATCCACCACGGCACCGTTACGTCGAGTGTCGTTATAGTCGATGAAGGTCTGAGTGGTATCTAGCATGCTGTATTCACCGGCCCGGCGAGGTTCGTCGGGGGTACTGCTACAGCCAAATAAAAGGGTGGTGAAAAGTGCGGAGAACGTGTACTTGTAAAAAGGAGACTGAGACATATTACACCTAGTTATCACGTCTTTGCATTGTACTCAATCTACGACTAGCGGCCGTTGCTAGTGATATCTTCCTTAATGCGTATATGAGACGGGGATAGGGTTCAAATTTAAGATGGGTATAAGTATATCGGGTTTCTTGCACTCTGCTGGTATGCAGAAAGAGACGGGGTGAGACTGTAATGATCAGATTGAGGCTGAGATCCCGATTTTCTCACGAGAATCGCATCACTCTTCATCATATTGGAACAAAAACAGGAATGCGGTGAGGGGGTAGGGGCTCGCTTAGTGTGTGGATTCAATATGGAGAGCGAGATGCAGAGGTGAAATACAAAGACTAAATGTTGTGACAGCTAAAAGGTTTGTGCGAACCCGCAGGTTCCATTTCCGTGTGTTCCGTATTGCGGATCCGCACAAAGAGGGAGGCTAATGCCTTTATTGACTCAGCGGCAAACTGGCACCCAGTAGCGCAAAGACCGTACCGCAACCGCGATTAAAGCGCTGACCACTTTTCTCCAGCCATGGGCGCAACTGGTTCGCAATGCAGGCCACCATAAACTCCACGCAAAATTCCACCACCGCGAACGTACCAGCCAAAATCACGAACTGAAGCCATAAAGGTTGTTCGGTATTCATGAACTGTGGCAAGAACGCACCAAAGAACAGCAGCACTTTAGGGTTGGCAATCGCAGCCAGTAACCCTTGGCGGTAACGTGACGCGTGGCCTTTATCCGCGATTTGCACATCTTGGTTCATCTGAATACCCGGCGAGCGCCATAGTTGAATACCGAGGTAAATCAGGTACGCCCCTCCTAACCATTTGAACACGGTTAAGACATGGGATGAGGCCATCATCAATGAGCCAATACCGAACATCGACAATGCGATCACCAGAATAAAACCGGACACGCCACCACAAATCGTTGCGAGCGCTTTTTTACGGCCATACATGGCGCCGTGACTGAGGGCGAGCATGCCATTTGGCCCCGGAGCAAACGCTAGGCCTGTGACGGCAATCAGATATAAAAACCAAGTGTCGAGAGACATGTAAAACCTTATAACAAAAGAGGGTGTCGATAGGGGCGCAGTATAGGGTGAGCATATAAAAATAGGATGGTCATTATTAGACGTAATTTGGTAAAATATAGACATTCTGTTTTTATCGGTGATCTGCCTTAATGCCTGACTCTGTGCCTGTCTCGACTAACACCTCCTCTGCGCCGGATGTGCGCTTTTTATTGATCCCGTTACCGGCTTTTAATCTGCTGCCATTCGGCGGTTTTCTCGATAAGCTGCGTTTTTCGGCTGATGAAGAAGATCATAGCCAGCAGAAATACTGTCAATGGACGGTGGCGGGATTAACGAAAGGCGCGTTATTGTCCAGTAGCGGTGTGGCTATCGACATTCCTACGGCATTGGATGAATTGGATCTGGCCGATTATGACTATGTCGTGATGTTTGGTGGACGCAGTGCGCAGGCCTCCATGGCCGAAGCGCCAGCCTATAAACCTTTTTTGCGTCGTGCAGCGGCGAAAGGGTTAACGCTGGTGAGTGTCGACAATGCCACCTTCTTGCTGGCTGCCGCCGGGTTATTGATGCAACGTGAGGTAGCGGTGCATTGGCGACATGTTCCTGAATTTGAGCAGGCCTTTGCTGATGTATCAGTACAAGCGGATCAGCTGTTTTGTTTAGATGGTAAGCGGATCAGTTGTGTCGGTGGGGCGGCGGCAATTGAACTCGCCGTGGCTTTAGTGGCTCGCCATTGCGGGCAGACTAAAGCGGTAAAAGGACTGGCAGATATGTTGGTCGATAACTTGCGCAGTCAACGCCATGCCATCCGTTCTTATGATGATGTGATGGCTGCCGGAGCGGGTGCGAGTCGCCATGTACAGCGCGCCATTGTACTGATGCACCATGATATTACTCAACGTAAAACCATCGAGGCACTCGCCGCTGAATTAGGGGTGTGTCGTCGGCAGTTGGATCGGTTGTTTACAGACGAATTTGCGCTGACGACCAGCCAATATTGGATGATGATGCGAATGAATCACGCTTGCTGGCGTTTGCGACACTCCACGTATCGTCTGAGTGATATTGCAGAGGAGGTGGGCTTCATGGATGTCAGTTATTTTGGCAAAGTATTTAAGCGTCATGTTGGTTGTACTCCTAAGCAATATATTGCTGAAAAATAAAAGTATCTTTTAGTAATGTGCTTACAATATGCAGGCGAAAGATGTTTTCACCGAAACTTAAAGATGAATATTAATTTTCGCTATGTATATCAATCAATAACGTGTATCACTGACAATTTGACTTAATAGCAGTGCGTGGAATCGTTGTAAGGTTAAGTTGATAAATCTGTAAATTATTGATGATGTGAAATATGAATTTTTGCCTTACATGTTCTGCATCGATAAATCGAAGAATATAACAGCTTTTGTATGAAATTTCGTTTGATTCGGTAGGCTTGTACATGCTCGCAGCAGTTCATTGCTCTCTCCCTATATGTCACCAATACGTTATTAATGTCCCTTTCCTGTATCATACTAATGATAGAGAACACAGTTAAAGTGACACAGATCAATAAATGCAACTGAATAATATTTTGTCATTATTTATTACAGCTTATTTATAGTTAAGACGCTGAATATTGATAAATGCAGGGGGTGAATATTGTTGTTAATAATAAAAAACTGCGAGTGACATAATAAAATTGCTATTAATGGAGGTGTTTTCATGCGAGCGGGTAAATATGGTGTGAGTTTTGATTTGTGCGACAAATAGACCCTGTCACGATGGGTGTTGGTATTTGTTGGGATAATATTTGTTATTTATATAAACAGCGCGTTGCGAATAGAGTTCGCACACGCTTAAAGGTTTACCTTATTTGGGGACTACCAAATCGGCCAGTCTGCCGCATCGACAGAATCGAGATTGCCATCGTGATCATTGCCTCGCCACTTGCGAATGAATTCCCCTTTGGGATCAAACATGTCAGTTTGTTTTTGCAGGTTAAAGTGACGTTGTGCGACCGGATCGGCCCCTACACCTGCTAAATACTGCCAGTTCCCCCAGTTTGAGGCGGTATCATAATCAAGCAGGTGTTGTTCGAAATAGCCTGCGCCATAGCGCCAATCGACACTCAATTCATTGACCAAACAGCTGGCGACGATCTGTCGGCCACGATTAGACATATAGCCTGTGGCTTTCAACTCATTCATGAGCGCATTCACGATCGGATAGGGAGTATTGCCTTCACACCAGCGACGAAAACGTTCCGGATAAAAGGCGGTATTCGGACCATGATCTTTAATACCTCTAAAAGCAAACAGTTTGGTGCCATGGCGGTAGGCATACCACTGAAAATATTCTCGCCATAACAGCTCAAATTTGATCCATCCGGTTGAGTCGTTAGCTTCAACCTCTTGCTCATACGCATCGAGTTTATCCAAAATTAACCGGGGTGAAATACAGCCTGTTGCCAGCCAAGGCGAGAATTTTGTGGATGTTGTCCAGCCATCCAGCGCGTTACGAGTTTCCTTATAGTGACTGGGATGCGAAGACGCAAAATAGGTATCTAAGTGCGTTAAAGCAGTCGATTCCCCCCCCGTGAACGCACTTTGGGTGGATGCATTGAGGATGGGGGTTAGCACATCAAATTGATGACTGTGATGCGGCCGTGGGGGTAAGACATCGAGTGCAGCCGTCGCACTATTGATGGGTAACTCTTCAACGCTTCGACGAAATTTGGAAAACGTTTCCGGCAGGTCGGTGAGCTCAAAGGGTAATTCTGTGCGATCAAACAGGGTGTGCGTGGCCACCTGCTTAAACGGCAAATAGGGATAACGGCCTTGCAGGGTTTGCCAAACCCGTTGTTCATACACGCCGGGGTGTTCGCTGCTGTAGACGGCAGCAATATTATGCTGAGTGATCAACGTAGGTAAAATATTCAGTGGATGCTCTAACAGCACATGCAGATATTGGTTCCGCTTCGCCAGTTGTTCACTTAAATCTTGTAAAGATTGCAGCAGAAATTGCATGCGAGGTTGGCCGTAGGTTTGGATACGGTACGGGTAGCTATTCGCGCGTTCGCAAGGTAAACAATAGACACAAATCAGGTGATCCATTTCGGAGGCGGCCAGCATCAGTGCCGTATTATCGTGCAGGCGAAGATCGTGTTGAAACAGAAACAAACCCGTTGCCATAATGTGCCTCTCCTTTATGAGCGCTGTAGTATAACTATAGGAAAGATCTGGGAGTTAAAGGCGAGATAGCGATGAAAATTGCCGCGAAACCCTGTGGCATCCACAGCAATTTTTATCAAGTTGTCTGAACGATCACGTTCAGAGAAACTGGAAGTGACGAAGGGGGATTTACGCTTTGGCCTGGTGCTCGCGATCTTCGTGGGTGAGTTGGCGGATCACCTTGGCTGGAGAGCCTGCGACCAGCGTATCGGGCGGCACATCACGTGTTACTGTGCTGTTTGCGGCAACCACAGAGCGCGCGCCAATGGTCACGCCTTGGCAGATCACCACATGTCCACCAATCCACACATTGTCTTCCACCACAATCGGCTTACAGAAGGTTTCCCAACGTTCACGGCTTTGGTAATCCAGTGAATGGGTAGGCGTGTAAAACTGAACGTTAGGGCCAATTAACACGTGATCGCCAATGCGGATCTCGGCGTTATCAAGCATGGTGGCACCCATGTTGATAAAGGTATGGGCGCCAATGTGGATTGTCTTACCAAATTCACACAGAAATGGCGGCAGGATATGGCTGTCCTCGCCAAAAGAGCCGAGAAGTTGCTCTGCCAGTTCACGTGGCGCATCGCCGGGGTGTTGGTTAATCGCGACTTTTAGCGGGTAAGCGTTTGCACGAACGGCTTGAATTTCGGCGTCTTCACCATCGAAAATCATACCATTCATCATCTTTTCAAATTCTGTCATCACAAGCTCTCATTACGGCATAACACGAGGCGTGTATAGGTGTTTTTATATACAAGGTGTCTTTATGTACTCGGTGTATTCACAGTGCTTACATCAGGAACGTACTTAGTAGTGGCGATTACGTTTGGCCACCAAAGTAAATTTGTAGTCTGACGACTTAAAGTAGTTACGGCTGTACTCAAACACCGTGCCATCAGCCAAGTAACCTTTGGTGATTTTCTCGATGATCGGTTGCTCGGCGGGAATTCCCAATTGCTTCACCACTTCTTCCGGCGGCAGGACCGGGATGATTTCCTGTTCACTGCGGTCAATCACCATTTTCTTGGTGCCTTCAATGTACTCATATTTTGAGCCCTGCATGACCTCATAGCTGAGATCCGGGAACAAGGACAAAGGCAGCCAGGTTTCTTCCAGCGTGACGGGGTTGTCATCAATAAAACGCACGCGCTTGACGTAAAAAATACGCTCATTAGGGGCAATTTCTAACGCTTCGGCAATGGCTTGCGAAGGCACGGTGATCTCAAAGGCCAAAATTTCGCTGTGCGTTTTGACATTCAGGTGGCTGAGTTTTTCTTCAAAACTGCTGTACTGATACATGTCGTAGTTGACCTTGTTGTCCTTTACATAGGTCCCGCTACCTTGAATGCTTTCCAGTACGTTTTGTTCAATCAACAGTTTTAAGGCTTGGCGAACCGTCACACGACTGACCGAATGCGCTTCACGTAATTGTGCTTCGGTCGGTAGCGCTTCACCCGGCAAGTATTCACCGGACTGGATCTTGGCTTTGATGGCTTCTGCGATCTGACGATACATAGGCAGGCGTGCCATGTTTCTCTCCTTAAGCGGCGCAGGATCTTGCGCGCAAGCGTGTCGTTATCTAGTAATTACTCATGATTTGGTAAACATTTTACCGATTTATCGCCTTAATTCAAAGTTGTCATATACAACCGAGGTAACAAGATAATACAACAATAATACCTATCTGTAAGAAATCGTGAAAAAGGTCACAGAAGTCCTCATGCTAGATACGTATTATATTTGTATTAATACAACTAAGGGCGACCCACGCCCATCAGGATGACGGTACAGAGGATGACGATGAAACTGACGACCCTTACCCACAAGTCGTTGATTGCTATCAACACGACGTTTGACAGTCGTGAAGCAGCAATCCATGCGCTGGCGGAGAAACTCGACCAGCAAGGCAAATTGCACGATAAGCAAGCCTACCTAGACGCCGTGTTTGCCCGCGAAGAGCAAGGCCCAACCGCATTAGGTGAAGGTTTGGCGGTTCCTCACGGTAAAACGGATGCGGTGAAAGAGGCCGGTTTTGCCGTGGCGACATTAAAGCAAGACTTGAAGTGGAAAGGGATTGATGAAGACGAAGATGAAGACGTCAATCTGGTCTTTTTGATCGCCATTCCGAATGCAGAAGCGGGTTCCACCCACATGCATTTGCTGACTGAACTGACAACCACGCTGGTGGACGATGATGTGCGTGAAGCGGTACTGAATGCACAAACGGCAGAGGAGCTGATGGCGCTGCTGGATGGCAATGCGGAGTCAGAAGCCAAACCAGATAATGGTAATACAAATTTAGCCGATGCACCGACGATTGTCTGTGTGACGGCGTGTCCGGCGGGGATCGCGCATACCTATATGGCGGCGGAATACCTGGAAAAAGCCGGTAAGAAAATGGGCATTAATGTCCATGTGGAAAAGCAAGGCGCAAACGGGATTGAAGGGCGTTTAACGGCCGAACAACTCAATAACGCAGTGGCCGTGGTATTTGCAGCAGAAGTCGCGATTAAAGAAATCGAACGCTTCAACGGTATTCCTCGTGTTGAAACCCCAGTCGCTGAGCCGATTCGTCACGCAGAGCGCATTTTGAATGATGCGATGGAAGCGTCAAAACGCGGCAGAAGTGAAGCGGCGGTGGCTACGGAAGACAAACCGAAAAAAGTGCCGTTGAAGACAGAGCTGAAACAAGCCTTGTTGAGCGGTATTTCGTTTGCGGTGCCATTGATTGTGGCAGGCGGTACGGTACTGGCTGTGGCGGTCTTGCTGGCCCAAATTTTTGATCTGCAAGACTTGTACGCACAAGACGGTTCATGGCTGAACATGTACCGAAAACTGGGTGGCGGTTTGCTGGGCACCTTGATGGTACCGGTACTGGCGGCCTACACCGCGTACTCGTTGGCTGATAAACCGGCGTTAGGGCCAGGTTTTGCAGCGGGCTTAGCGGCGAACATGATTGGTTCGGGCTTCCTTGGCGGCGTCGTGGGCGGTTTGATTGCCGGTTACGTGATGCGCTGGGTGAAAGAGAACGTGCGTCTTAGTCCTGCCTTCAACGGCTTTTTGACGTTCTACCTCTACCCGGTGATTGGCACCTTGGTGGTGGGCAGCTTGATGCTGTTTGTCATTGGTAAGCCAGTGGCGATGCTAAACCAAGGTTTGACGGACTGGCTAAACGGTTTATCTGGCTCTAACGCCTTGCTATTGGGCGCCATCATCGGCCTGTTTGTGTCATTTGACCTTGGTGGCCCGGTGAACAAAGCGGCGTATGCGTTCTGTTTGGGCGCGATGGCAAACGGTGTGTACGGTCCGTATGCGATTTTCGGCTCAGTCAAAATGGTATCGGCCTTCACGGTAACGGCATCCACCATGTTGGCGCCACGTTTGTTTAAAGACTTTGAAATTGAAACCGGTAAATCCACGTGGCTATTGGGCTTAGCAGGTATCACCGAAGGTGCCATCCCAATGGCGATTGAAGATCCTATCCGCGTTATCGGCTCGTTCTTGGCAGGCTCTGTCGTGACGGGTGCCATCGTGGGTGCGGCAGGTATTGGCCTGTCTACACCAGGGGCGGGGATCTTCTCTATGTTCCTTCTGCACGATGCAGGCATTGGTAGCTTCATGGCAGCCGGTATCTGGTTGGGCGCAGCGTTGATTGGCGCGGCAATTTCTACCGTGATGTTGATTGGCTGGCGGGCCCATGCAGCAAAAAAGGGCACCTTTAAAGTGACCGCTGACGCGTAATCCAACCGTGCAGTGTGCCTAGCAATATCAGTACACCGTTAGGCACGTAAAAGCTCAATGTCACGTCACAGTATTTACACCGCCGGAGGGCAATAACTTCTCCGGCGACACACTCTTGTCGGGTGCACACACCGTGCGCCCGACCATAAAGCAAAATTCAGGTAAAAAGATTATGGCTACATCTCGCGTTCATATTACTCCACACATGCACTGGGACCGTGAATGGTATTTCACGACGGAAGAGTCACGCATTCTGCTCGTGAATAACATGGAAGAAATATTGGCTCGTCTTGAGTCAGATCCGGATTACAAATTCTATGTGTTGGATGGCCAAACCGCTGTACTGGAAGACTACTTCGCCATCAAACCCGAAAACACCGAGCGCGTGCGTGCGCAGGTGCAGGCTGGAAAACTGATCATCGGCCCATGGTATTCACAAACTGACACCATGCAGGTTTCCGGTGAATCTATCGTGCGTAATATGCTGTACGGCATGCGTGATTGTTTGAACTTTGGTGAGCCAATGAAGATTGGTTACCTGCCAGATTCTTTCTCGATGAGCTCACAGTTGCCAATGATTTATAACGGCTTTGGTATTGATCGCGCCATGTTCTGGCGTGGTTGTTCAGAGCGTCACGGCACCGATAAAACCGAGTTTATCTGGCAAAGTAACGATGGCAGTGAAGTCATCGCACAGGTGCTGCCATTGGGTTACGCGATCGGTAAATACCTGCCGGAAGACGAAGCGGGCTTACGTGACCGTTTGGACAAATACTTCCCGGTACTAGAAAAACCGTCAGTGACCAAAGACATCTTATTGCCAAACGGTCACGACCAGATGCCGATCCAGAACAATATCTTTGAGGTAATGGATACGCTGCGCGAGATCTACCCGGATCGCGAGTTCCTGATGAGCCGCTACGAAGAAGTGTTTGAGCGCATCGAAGCCGTTCGCGATCAGCTAGACACGGTAAAAGGCGAATTCAATGACGGTAAATACATGCGTGTTCACCGTACCATTTCTTCAACGCGTATGGACATCAAACTGATCCACGCCGAAGTGGAAAACAAGATCGTCAATATTCTTGAGCCATTGGCGGCCATTGCGTGGACACTGGGCTTTGAATACCACCACGGTCTGATTGAGAAAATGTGGAAAGAGAGCATGAAAAACCATGCTCACGATTCTATCGGCTGTTGTTGTTCAGACAAAGTGCACGCCGAGATCCTTAGCCGCTACATTCTGGCGGATGACATGGCGACCAACCTGATCAACTTCTACAAGCGTAAAATTGTCGATCACATGCCTGCACGCGAAGGCTGCGATAAATTAGCGCTGTTCAATTTGTCTCCGTATGCCCGTGAAGATGTGGTCAACACCACCATTACCATTCGTGCGCAGAGCTTCTCGCTGTTTGATGAGCACGGCAACCCAGTGGAATACTTTATTCAGGACAAACGTGAAATTGACCCGGGTAAAGTGGACCGTCAAATTGTGCATTACGGTAACTACGATCCGTTCATGGAGTTTGATATTCAGATCAAGCACCCAGTACCGGCAATGGGCTTCACCACCCTGCACATTGAAGGCAACCGTGACGGCGCAGTGAAAGCGCCAGCTACCACCGCAGAGTGCATGGAAAACGAATATTACCGTATTACTGTGAATGCGAACGGCACGCTGAGCATCTTTGATAAAGAGACTGAGCAGACGTTTGATCAGGTACTGCGTTTGGAAGATGGCTCTGACGACGGCGACGAGTACGACTACTCGCCATCACGTCAGGAATGGTTGCTGTACTCGGATGAATTTGCCGCAACAACGGAAATCATCGAAGAAGGCTTCCAGTCAGTGGCTAACATTGCACTGCGTATGGCGGTGCCAGACAACTTGGCAGCCCGTGAAACCCGCAGTAACCAAGATGGTTACGTTGACGTGCAGTGTCAGGTGGTACTGAAAGCCGGTACGCGCCGCATTGAAGTACGCATGGAGCTGGATAACCAAGCCGACGATCACCGCTTACGAGTGTTGATCCCAACGCCATTTACCCCTGAAACGGTGGTGGCCGATAACCAGTTTGGTTTGATCACCCGTTCAGTCGATGACAGCGAAATGACTAACTGGGAAGCCGAGGGCTGGAAAGAAGCACCCGTGCCGGTTTACCAGCTGATGAACTTTGCAGCGCTGGAAAATAGTCAAGCAGGTATGGCGATCATGTCGAACGGCTTGCGCGAGTTTGAAGTGATTGCGTCACAGGACGGCGACAAGAAAGACACGCTGGCACTGACCCTATTCCGTGGTATCGGGGTTCTGGGTAAAGAGAACCTGTTGCTGCGTCCGGGGCGTCCTTCAGGCATCAAGATCCCAACGCCAGATTCACAGGTACGTGGCAAGTTGGTGTGTCACTTCACCCTGTTTGGTTTTGCGGGCAACCACATTGATGCCAACATCATGGCTGAAGCGCGTGACAACGTGACGCCGATTGTTTGCTACAACAAGATCCCGTACAACGCGATGAAGCTGAACGTGGGTAAGCAGGATCTGCCGTTAACGTATTCACTGCTGAACAAAGACATGACCGGTGCGGTACTGAGTGTGCTGAAAAAAGCCGAAGATGAAAATGCCTTGATTCTACGTGTGTACAATCCATCTGAAACCACCACGTTGACCGATGGTATGGCCTTTAGCCAACCTGTTACTGAGTGGGTGGAAACGCGCATGGATGAAGTGGCGCTGGACGAGCAGAACACGACAGCATGTCTCTTCGGTGAGCTGCGTCCGTGTCAGGCTAAAACATTCCGCGTACGTTTTTGATAGCCTGTAGTGAAAGCTGAATCACCCGTTAGTCTGTAAACAGAAATAGCTTTAAACAGAAAGCGGCCTCAGGGGTAACCCTTGAGGCCGCTTTTTTGTTCTCGTCACTTTAGTACACGTTGTTTATGTACTCGCCGTATACGAACCGTGCCGAGTCAGTCTTTCGCGCGTAGCTGATTTTCAAATTGCTTCATATTCCAGCCAATCAATACGCGATCCCCGACTTTCAGAACCGGCACCGAACGCGCACCGGTTTGGTTAAATTCTTTGCGACCGCTAGGGGAAGCCACATCCACACGGCGGAATGGGTAGCCTTTTTCCGTCATGTAGCGTTCGGCATCTTTACAGTGCGGGCAGTTTTTCTGGGTGAATAGGGTGATACGTTTCATGGGTCATCATCTATTGTTGAGCGTTTTTGTTGAGCGTGAATGTCAACACACAGTTCACATGACCCTACTCTGAGCGGCTTTGATCAGAAATGCAATCGGCACACTGTATTTTGTGTCATTGCAGGGACACATAGCGCGTGTGTTAGAGAGCATTTTATTGCGATATTTGCACACTATTATGATCAATTTTCATGGTGTTAATAATGAATTTAAATCGAAAGCTGTCGAATTATTGGCATAAGTGGGTGTGGGAAAATTCCTACAAACTAAAGGTATGATTTTGAGAGGTATTTTTTGCTATTGGGTGTCGAATATCTGACATGGCATAGTAAAAGTGTTGACGGATATTTTATAAGCATGATTGATGCTCTAATAGCTTCTTTGTGGTGGTTATCGTCTGATTTTTATGCCGTTTGTTCGCATGTATACTGCGATTATATAACTTATATAACCCGTTTTTTAGGGCTTGAAGTGACGCGAGATTGAAACGCATGAGATGTGTTTTTCATCACTTTAAGCCTATTTACTCATAAATATAATGAAACGCTCAATATGCATAAAAAATTATTACTTACGACGTTAGTCACCTTAGCCCTCGCGGGTTGTAAGGATGAGCATAACCATCCGATGGGGCCAGAAGTGCCGGTTGTACCGGAGGCAAACAATCATGCACCTGTGATTGAGTCTATTTCTGACACGCTGATTCCTGCTGGGAAGACAAGTTATATTCAAGTACTCGTTTCTGATGAGGATGGTGATAAAGTCAGCTTCAAGTTGAAAGAGTCACCGAGTTGGATGGTGATAGATAATGAAGGTCTAATAACTTTAACACCTGATGTTATTGATGATGGCGATTATTCTTTCGTCATAGAAGTCTCCGATGGCAAACAAAAAGTGAAAGCTTACGCATCACTAAGTGTTGTCAATTCTGCTCCAACAATTGAGCTAATTAGCACTCTATCTTTGAATGCGGGTAAAGTGAATGGTACCCAAGTTATCGCTATCGATAATGAAGATAACCCAATAACTTATACATTAAGTGGGAATCCTAAGTGGGTAACTATATCTGATGATGGTTTTCTTTTTTCCAATCCAGCAATGGGTGATGAGGGAGAATATCAATTTTCAGTGACAGCCTCAGATGGTGTACTTTCATCATCAACAAATGTAAATATATTTGTATATATTCCAACTGCAGATTGTCCAGATGGTAGTTGCTTAGAGGATAATGGGTTTAATAATCCTAATCTACCGGGAAAGCAAGTTTTTAAAAGTTCACTAACTGCATCTGGTAAACTAATTACTGGTGATGTGACATGTAATGGAGATCAATTAGACGATGGCGTTTTTTTCGTCTCTGAAGGTATCGATTTTACATGTAATTATGGTTCGATCACGTTAAAGAATTTGATGGCTCCCACTGTTGATGCGCCAGAGAAAGTTCAAGCAGAAGAGATTGTACATTCTTTTGATCTTGATAATGAACATATAACAAAAGTACTTCAAACGATTAACGCTTGTGCTGAATCAGATGGAATTTGCTTGAATGAGTTCGATAGTGCTGATATTTCATTGGTTTATCAAAAGTTAAGTGATGATGATATAACTAACGATGAAGATGCTGTTAATGAGTATCTCAATTCATTACAAGAAAAAGATACTGATAAAGTTGATAAAGCACCAAGTTCTCATGTCGACAACAGTATTGTTCCAGTGGTAACACCTGGTACTAGCAATAACTTAGATGGTAAATTTGTATCGTCAACTGCGGAAGAAAGTTTAGCTTATAAACCAAGTGCTGAGTCAAAAGTTTTAACGATTAGCATCTTAAAGGATGATAATGGTAAACCATTAAGTGGTATCAGTTATTTTTCGCCTAATGCAGTGGGTGTGACCAATGAATACGGTGAATTTGAATACCTTTGGGGCGATAAAATCTCCTTGGGTATCGATACTTTTGAATTTGGAACTATTACAGGTAATCAAATAGATTATCAGTTATCTGATGTTACAAAAAATCCTGTTAAAAAAGCGAATATTCAATCTTTATTAGCACGTTATGCAACAGATAAAGGTTATGCGATTGAGGTAAGTGATAAAGTCAAGCAGACGTTCGCACTGTATCCAAACGTGATCAATGAATTGATTAATTTGAACTTACCAAATGGTGGTATTTTAGCGGGCACCGAGTTTTTGTTACCGGATGAGTTTGAAGCTCAGTTCGAACAAGGCTTAACGGCGATTATTGATGCAGAATTGCGCAATGCATCAAGCTATATTCGTCAAGCGAGAAGCGTATTTAAACTTGAGGATGGTGCGTATGTAACCAACTCATTAAAGGCTATCTTTGATGGTGTGAATAGCTTCCATGTATTCAATGACAATAGCAGCTTCTACAACGCAACGGGTTACACTCGCGGTATGCGTGCGTTAAACATGTCTAACGATGCATTTCCTGTCATGATGCCGCGAGCGGATATCAACCGTGAATTGCCATTTGGCGAAAAGCAAGCATGGACACGTGAGGGTAAGCCATATTTGGCGATGTTCCCTGGCATTGAGATGACGGAGATTCCAACCGTATCAAAAGACAATGCGACGTATGGCTTCCCCTTTGTGACGGCGGGCCTTTTAGGTAAAGGCAAAGTGGTCTTCATGGGTAATAGCATGTACCCAAGTATTTTGTCATGTCCGGAAAACTACTGGGCGAATGGCGAACTGCGAATCGATAGTGCTGAGCAGACATGTACGACTACGGATGATTTGTCACGTGATAAGCGCAATGATTATGGCAGCATGAAGCGCTTCTTTGCCAACATGTTTGCCTGGTTTGCGCCTCAAATGGCTGAAGGGACATTTGCTGTAGCGACAAACATTGAACAGGCTGCAGCAGCGCAAACTAATGTGTCTCATGGCCGCCAATATGATTTCTTTATTAGTCCAGAATATGGATTCCATCAGGTCAGAAAATTAAGTAAAGGCGGTTTTACCGGTATTTCACCAACGGATACGCCGATCTTGATTCTGCAGGCGTATACTCCTAAGACATTGGGTGATGGTATGTCCGTGCGTTATATCGCTGATTTGGACAATCCGAACCTGACTCAAGACGATATTACGGCATTGATTCAGTACATCAATGAAGGCGGTAACGTCTTGTTCATGGATGCGATCGACGGTGCAACCAACCCTGAACCTATTGGCCGTTTAGCGGATGCGGTGGGCGTATCGTTGGGTGGAAGCAATGTGACACCAACGAATCAGGCATTCTGTGGTTCGTCTTACTATTGTCAGACGATGTATCCGAACATGCATGTGAAAAGTCAGTATGACTTGGTAGTACTGGAGCGCTTCCCTGATGCCGATGGTAAGCCGCCGTTTACGGTGGTAGAAGGGGAAGATGGTAAAGGTGTAGTGCAATGGAATCCGCCTGCAACCATGACTAAGTTGGAAATTCCAAAGTATGATTTACCGCGTGTGGATGAAGAAGGCCAGCCAGTTCTTGATGCCAATGGCCAGCAGGTTATTGACAGTAAATATGCGCATCACTTTGTAAAAAGTGAAACGGATAAGCTAGCAAAAATCAAAGAGCTTCAAGCTGCATTCCCAGGAACGCCAGTGTGTACGCACAGTTATGAATACGAATTTAACTGTATCGAAGTCCGTAAAGGGGACGGTGTCGTCGTTCGTGGTAACTACTGGCGTGCTGACTTTGATCGTTATGAAATGAGCCCAGATGTGGTTACCAGTATGGTGAAAGCCGCTAACCTTGGTACAAACGTCACAGCGTTGCTGGAGCATGAGATTTATTACCGAACCAAAGGTAAGCAAGGGACGCGTCTATCAACCGTTGAGCTGAACCAGACTTATGACAATTTGTCCGTATGGCTGTGGAATGATAACCAGTACTATTTCAATCCTGAAGTGCAAGATGAATTAGGTTTTGAAACGGTTGTGAATATGCTCAACTGTTACACCAATAACGAGCATAAAGGTGGAACAGAGTGTCCGGTTGATTTGCGAAATACGTTGGTCGCGAATGGTATGATCCATGGTGAAGGAGAGCTGGTAGGGCACATGAACCCAAGCTACCCGTTGAACTACATGGAAAAACCGTTAACGCGAATCATGCTAGGCCGTTCGTTCTGGGATCATGATATTGTGGTGGACACCACTGAATATCCTGGGCGTGCAACGGGTTCGGGTTCAGCAGGCTCTGCGGTGGTTGAAACAGCAGGTAATGCAGTAACTTTCTCGGCAGGCAATAATCAGTCAACCGGTTTCTGGGCACCTCAGCTACAAGAGGTGACAGTAACTGGTGGCGTAAGAGCGACGATCACGGTGATGATGGCCGATGACTTGACGGGGAAACCGCAGCATGAAACACGTTTGAATCGTCCGCCGCGTATGCAGATGAGCTTTGCTCATGACGGTAGTTCTACTTCGTTCAAAGTGCCATATGGTGGTTTGATCACGGTGAAGCCACATGCGAAAGTCGAAGGTGGCAATACGCAAGTGACCTTTAATTTTACTGGCGTTGAGCGTGCAGCATGGTGGAAAGATGGAGCATGGAAACATACACCTGAATCAGCCACAGCACCGATTGCTGAAGTCGATACGGGAACATTCATCTATACCACGGCGATTAATAACGTGAAAACGGCTGATTTGGCTAAGTTCAGCCAAGAAATGAACCGCTTTGCTGATGCTGCGAGTGACTTTTATGGGCGTGATGAAGTCACAGCCAGTGGTGCGCACCGTCGCTTTACTTATGAGGGATTAAATGAGTTCCGCCACCGTTTCGTGAACGACAAGCAGATCTCGATTGGTGCTGCACACTCCGGTTATCCGGTGATGAGCAGTGCGTTTGATGCTGAACGTAATAGCATCCCGACTTATGCAGTGGATGATTGGTTGCTATGGCATGAAGTGGGTCACAACTTGGCGGCGGCACCATTCAGTGTTGGTGGGTCAACAGAAGTGACCAATAACCTGCTTGCGCTTTACATGCAGGAACTTGAAGGACGTAACGCCAATCCAGAAATGGATCGTATTCGTACGGATATTCAGAAAGCGCCACGTTGGTTAAGCAGTAATAGCGGTCATGCTTGGGCTCATGGTGATGCAGGTATGCGTTTAGTGATGTTCGGCCAGTTGAAGATTTGGGCGGAGTCAAAGTTCCAGATCGATAATTGGTACACCGATGGTGCGAAGAAGCCGAGTATCTACAGTGCTGATGAAGGTTGGAATATGTTTAAGCTGATGCACCGTAAAGCACGTGGTGATGTGCAAGGTGATACAGGCATCAACTATTGTTCTTCTTCAGAAACGGGATTATCAGGTGGTGATCTGCTAATGGTATGTAGTTCATATGTGTCAGGTTACAACCTAAGAGACTTTTTCATTACATGGAATGTTGGAGAGGTGAGTTCAACCAGTGCTGACGGTACGAAGACATATTCTGGCGCTATTTCAGGTAAGGCACTATCAATGTTGTCTAAATTGAAGCTACCTGCACCAGAACAGGATCCATTAAAGGTCGATCGCCTACCTTAACTTTCTTTGTTAACGCTATTAAACGGGTTTCTTCGGAAACCCGTTTTTTTATGTCTGTTAATTGGTTCAAGACTGAAAGTAAATTACGCCATACGCTGCGTTTGTTTTGCCTGCCAGCGGGGCACAAAGGTATTGATCAGCGTCGCCAGTACAATCAATCCGATACCCAAGATTTTGGTTTGGCTGAGGGTATCGTTGAAAAAGCTGATTTGCCAGATAAAGGCGAATACCAAATTGGTGAAGATCAGCGGGGATAATTGCGAACCAGAATGGGCCAGTTTATAGGCCATTACACGAAACATTTGCGTGCTGGCTATGCTGAGCGCAAGCACCGTGACGCCGGTGATAATGGCTGCCGTAGTGAGTGGCGCATCGGGTAACATGAGGTCTCCTTGTTGAGAAACAGTGAGACTGGCAAACGGTGCAATGATGAGTGCCGCGAGCAGGAAACACCAACCATTAACGGCCGCCGGCGGCAGGCCAGATTTAGCCCCTTTGAACAAGGTGACCTGAGACAAGGCATTGAACAATCCGGCCGCGAGTCCGGTCAGTAACTCGGGACGCATCGCTATGTCGCCGGTTCCGCCCGCTTGTAAGATCACACCGCAAAAGGTCATCCCTAAGCAGAACAGAGTAATGCCTTTAAGGGGCGTACGATATAACAGTTTTTCTAAAACAGGGATGAACAGAGGACCAGTGCTAAACAACACGACACTTTCGACCAGTGTTAACGTGGTTAATGCATAGAGGAAACACATTTGGCTGCCCACTACACATAACGCACGAATAATAATAGGGCGCGCTGTGTCGCGGGTCGGGAAGGCCCAACCTTGATAGGCCAGTATGCCTAACATGATGAGTGCAGGCAGAAAAAAGCGCAGGAAGCCGAGCACATCGGTGCTAAAACTTTGGCTGAGTACTTTCCCCATTAAGCCATTGAGAGAGAGGCTGAAGGTGGAGATAAGCATGAAAATAACGGCTCGCAGATCGCTGGGCATGGGTGTTCCTATATGAGAGTGCCTATGTAAAAGAAGCCATGTAAAAGCTATTTAAAAAAAGCAGGTGACATAACGTCTTTGAATTTCTTTGAAAGAGCCTCAGAGCAAGGCACAGACAACTTGGCACGTGTACTGAAAAGTCGAGCTCAGTGTAGTGAGATTGCTGTTGATAAAAAAGCGAGTAATATTAACGAAACCTGTAAGAAAAACTGACAGATGATCAAGGATGAGAAAGCGAGTTCCGTTAAAGTCGATTTATGCCTTTGTGGCGGTAGCAGAATTGGGCAGCATGAGTGAGGCGGCTCAGCATCTGAGTGTCAGTCATTCGGCGGTTAGTCAGGCTATTAAGTCGCTGGAAACGCAATTGGGTGTGGTGCTATTTCGTCGTGTTGGGCGGCGGGTGGAGCTGAATGCCCAAGGGCGAAAGTATTACCGTAAAGTGGCGCCCGCACTGACACAAATTGTGGAAGCGAGTGAGTCGATAGCCCGTCAAACCCATAGCCACCGATTGACCGTCAATATGGTGCACTCTTTGGCGTTGCATTGGTGGATCCCTAATGTGGCGGAATTTCAGGCTTACGCGCCGCATATTGATGTGCGTATTTCCAATATTTTGGGTGTGTTCGATTTGGATCTCGAAGGAGTGGATGTCGCGTTATTGCATGGTTTGCCGGATGAATGGCAGGGGGATTATTGTGAAAAATTGGGTGATGACGCCCTGATCATGGTTTGTAGCCCCCACTTGTTAGAAGGGCTGAAGAATACGGTTTCTGATGACGAGCGGGGTGTGATTCAAGATGACACTCAGCAAGATAAAGCTTTTTTGCCGACGGCTTTGTTAGCCCAATATCCGGCAATTTTTGCGACGCACCCTCGGCGTCAAAAAGACTGGGAAGTGTGGTGTCAGGCGCACGGCGTGGCGGTGCCGAAGCAGCAGAAGAACCTGTCTTTTCATGCCTCCATTCATGCTGTACAGGCGGCAATTCGGCGCTTAGGTGTGCTTATTACTCATCAGCAATTTGTCAAAGATGATATTAAACATGGCATGTTGGTGCAGGTAGGCGAAGCGGTGCTTAACCCCCATCAGGCGTTTTATTGGATTTGTGCCAAAGAAAAGCTGAAGGATGAAGGGGTGTTGACCTTGCGGCATTGGCTACGAGAGCAGTTTCAAGCGCAGTGAGTACTGACCAAATTTATAACAAAAGCGGCATATCAGTATGCCGCTTTATCACCGTTTCATTTCTGCTTATCGTGTCTTATCTGGCCGGCAGAGGAAGAAATAGACTCCATGGACCGAATTCGTCACCCGGTACGTCGTTTAGCGTCCACCATTTAGCTTGATATGTTTCACCGTTGTAATAAACGAGATCGCCGACTTGATAGACTTTATCGGCTGACCATTCCATATCCATTGGTAAATCTTGAAGTAACCAAGGCCCATAAGGATTACCCGGTTCTTCCCCTTTCGTCCACCATTGCGCCATGTAGATTTCATGGTTGAAACTGACATAGTCACCTTTTTGATACACTTTCTCTGCGTTCCAAGCATCGGGGCCGGTATCAAAATCATGATTGTAGTTATCGACGCCGTAGTTCATGGCATTGAGAATATCCCCATTATCCTGACCGTATTCCCATGAGAAGACGCCGGCCAGTTTATTGCTAACGGCAAAACGAGCTTTGTTCTCTACATCTCTCGGGTGGTCAAAACCGACAAGGGCACCGTCGCTTTCACGCCATGCATAATGGCAGTCACAACTAGGGTCATAACGGACTTCAAAGCCATCAATCCCCATACCTTCCGGGCCGATGATGTCAGTAATTACACGAGAGTATGTGGCAACACCTGCTTCATCCCACGGCTGTACGGGTTTGGGGAACTTACCGGTTGCCGTGCCACCTAATGGTGTGCCGAGGTTGCTTGGTGTGACGCCGTCCCAGCCTCGGGCATATTTCGCGACCCCTAACACCAGTTTTTCAGCCGGCATGCCAATGTTGAGCATGTTCTGTACCGCAACAGCACCGCCGTACCCGTAGCCATTGGCAAGGTTTGCTTCATGAGGTTGTAGTGAGGTGTGGTGGCCGACGTTGTTCATTGACCAACCCCCATAGAAGTCATAAGTCATCAGGAAGATGAGATCCATGGCCGGTTCGGCCCGTTGGTAATCCACTTTGCTGACATAACTTTCTGCGGTTGCAATGGCAGAGGTCACCAAATAGTCCCGGCCGGTTTCTTTTGACAGTGCATCTAACCCTGCGCGCAGGTCGATCATTAAGTCAGCATAGGCATCACCTTCTGCGGTATCACGAGGCCATTCCCAGTCAATATCGATACCATCGAAGCTTGGGTTTTGCTTAACGTACTCCACAACGGCGTTCACGAAAAACTGGCGATTTTCAGGATTCATCGCCATTGGCGCGAAAGGCCCCTCACCACCCCAGCCACCGACAGACGGCAGAACTTTGACATGCGGGTATTTTGCTTTGAGCTCAGCAAATTTGGCCGCAAAGGTTTTATCAATAGAGGTCGCATTCTCAGCCAGTGTGTAATCGGGTTTGTTAGCACAAATCTCCGCCATGGTTGGCCGCTCATTAGGACCACAAATATCAAGGAAGGCGTACAGAATATGCGTGAGGTTATCGCCATTGACGTTATCAATATTGTCTGGATTGCCCCAGTTTGCAATGTAAGTTGCGACAACCTTGCCACTGGTTTGCTCGAAGTTGCCGTGTTGCCCTTGAAAGTACTCATACAGCGGGGGAGGCATAGCACTGGCAGAACTGGCACCGAATAAAAGTGTGAGGGCGGTGGTAAGGGTGGCTTTTTTTAGAATGGGTAGGGGGATGTTCACTTTCAGCTCCTTTGAATAAAAAATATCCAACAAGGTATAAAAGGGCAGAAAACAAACGACAAGGCGCGTTAATAACATGTTATTGGATTATGCGATATGCTTTTAGAATAACCGTGTTAAATATAAGTAAATTGCGGGAAAGGTTGATAGAAATCGCATTGATAGAGCGATAAATAGAGGCATGAAGCGTGGCGTTAAGCGGTCGTCATACAATGATGCACCTTCTCCTTATAAATAAAAAGGGACGCAATAGCATAATGCCGTTCACTTAAGGTG
>NZ_LDOV01000043.1 GCF_001029435.1 Photobacterium aphoticum
CTTTTTTACGTTTAACGCTCCAGAAAGTGCTACGCACTTTTTCGCGGGCCGGAATGCCGGACCATCGATTCCAGTCCGCTCCGCCACTTCTTCGAAAGCCCTGCTATTTTTAGCAGGGCTTTTTCGTATCTGAATCATTTGAATGTCCGTCCTTCGGCCGGATAGTCCCAGACTAGGCGTCCCCGCCGTTCCGTTACTTTTTAAAAAACCAGTCTTCGGACTGGGTTTTGTCGTTTCAGGAACAATGGTTTTTCTTTTCTGGGTAATGAATCATGGAAAGTGGCTCGATAATAAGGCACAACCCCACCTCTTCATCAATAACCACTGCAAGGATCCTGTTCGTAAGGAGAGCTCTTGAGGGATAAAAAATGCTGATTAGCATCAACACGATGCTGTAGACCGTCAGATGTTGAACGAAAAAAAGCCCCATCCTTATGAACGGGGCTTGGGGAATATCATTGTTCAAATCGTTGAGGATGGCGTTATGGCTTATTGATCGTCGTAAGGCTCGATCTTCTGTCCTTCGAGTAAGTAGCCAACTTCTGCGAGTTCATGACTGATCTGCTGTGTCTTTAGTGTGCCTACCACGTAAATCACATCCCATAACTGTTGTACGGGGGCGCCTTGAGGAAACTTTACGTAGACGATTTGATTGGGCGGCGGGGGGGGCACATGAATACAAGCCCCAAAGTAAGGCACTAACAGGAACTCTGTTACATGTTTATCGTCCCCCTCTAATGGGATTACAAAGCCAGGGATTTTGACTTTACTGCCATTGAGCTCGGTGCGAACGGAACCCACGAGGCTCTGAGCGACTGCTGCCCCATCATGATTGGTGATGATCGGCATTTGGTTTTGATCAAACATTTCTTGTTCATCTTTCGGGACGAGGTCTATCCAATCTAAGGTGAGTGAATCCTCTGCGTGGATGAAGAACGATAGGCTAAATAAAAGCGAAAGAAACAAGTGTTTCATGAATTACATCCTCATTGTCATGCCGTCGGAGAGTGAGTAGCGATAGGCTCGAATAGCGGGGATTGCACCGACAAGCAATCCAGCGAGCTGAACAAACCCAATCAGACGCCATTCATAGACAGAAAGCGGCGTGATATTGATCAGAAGTCCAAAGTGATTCTGTATCAACGGTTGGCCTAACCAGAGTAACAGGTAAAGGAGGCCAATGCCTAACAGGCTGCCGAAAGCGACAAGTGCACAAGCCTCACAAATCAATAGCGAAAAGACATGGCGAGGCTTGGCCCCCATGGCCCGTAATATCGCCATCTCACGGCGACGTTCATTGAGGCTTGTGAGCAGACTGGTCAACATCCCCAGTAACCCTGCCACGACGACAAAACCTGAAACCACCAATAATGCTTGTTCAGCGACAGACATCATGCCCCACAGCTCGTGTAGGGCTAAGCCTGGCATGATGGCGCTGAGTGGCTCTTTCTTATAAGTGTTAATGTAGCGCTGCAAGGCAAACGTCTGAATGCGTGACTTTAACCCCAGCATAAAGGCGGTGATTTGTTTGGGGGCCAATTGCTCGCTGTTGAGATTATTCGGATCGGCTGTTTTTCCTAATTTTGCTCCGCTTTCCCACCCGATATGGATCGCTTCAATGGCCGCTAACGAGACATGAACACTGCGATCTACCGGCGTGCCCGTTGGCGCTAAGATGCCGACGACACGAAAAGGCAGATTGTCATGGCGATTAAACGCCTGATCACTGAGTCCATGAGCAATGATGATTTCGTCATCGAGTTGATAACCTAAGCTTTTCGCGACATCAGCCCCTAAAACGGTTTCAAATACACGATCGAAGGCTTCCCCTTGCTGGAATGTCAGCGGTTGTTTGTCACCGTAGCGATAATGCTCGAAATAGGCGTGGTTGGTACCAATCACGCGAAAGCCTCGGTGTGAGTCGCCTAACGAAATTGGGATTGCCCATTTCACTGACGGGTGTTGGCTAATGGCTTGGTAACTGTCCCATCCGATATTGTTGGTGGCATTACCAATGCGAAAGACGGAATACAGCAATAGATTCACTTGGCCAGAACGAGAGCCGACGATGAGATCGGTACTTGATATTGTGTTGGCGAAACTGGATTTGGCCTGTGTACGTACTTTTTCCACCCCCAGTAATAAAGTGACGGAGATGGCGACAGTGAGCAGCGTTAATAACGCGGTACTTTTACGGTTGAGCAGGCTTTGCCAAGCCAGACGGATGATGGCGGTCATGATACGTGCTCTGCTGTAAGGTTAAGGGTATTGAGGTGAATGGCACGATCAAACAAGGGTTCGAGCGTTTCATCATGGCTGACAAAAATGAGTGTAGTGTTGGCATGTTCACACTCGTCCATCAGTACCTGGATGAAGGCTTCTCGGTTAGCGTGATCTAATGCTGAGGTTGGTTCATCCGCGATCAGTAAGTCTGGGTTACCGATAAGTGCACGCGCTGCTGCGACGCGTTGTTGTTGGCCGACACTTAACTGACTAACCGGCTGGGTTAAGCAGGCTTCTGGTAAATGTAACTGGCGCAGTAATCGTGTGGCTTCCTCGTGTAGTGAGGTGGTGATTTGTGCGCGGCGACGAGCGGAAAAACGGCAGGGTAGCAAGACATTATCAATCACCGATAAGTAAGGCAGCAGATTGAACATCTGAAAAATATACCCAATATGATCAGCTCGGAATTGATCTCGCTGGGTATCACGCAGTTGGCTAAAGGGCTGGCCAAGTAAGGTGATACTCCCTGTTTCGGGTTGGTTAATGCCCGCCAGTAAGGCAAGTAAGCTGGATTTCCCGCTGCCGCTTGGGCCCTTAATAAACACTTTTTCTCCTCGTTCAATGGTCAACGAAGGAATATTCAATAACAGTGCTTTTTGTTTTGGCCAACGAAATCGTAATTGGTTGAGCGCAAGGATGGTCATGCATGATCTCCCAAAGGGAGAGTATGGCACTCTCCCTCATGGTATAAGCGTTAGAAGTGAAAATGGGTCGCGTCTACCGACAGCGCTTGAACTTGTGTGCCTTTATCAGTCAGGCTATTCACCGACAGGCGTTGTGTAGTAGGAAATACACTAAACCACTGTGTGGTTAACTCATCTAAGGCGGCGATGTCCTGACAATCGTAGTGGTACTGCGCGCTGAATTCACTGTGGTTATCATGCATTTCATGGCTTACCACGGCATCCTCGAGTTTACACTTTGCCGCATTGTCTAAACGAAACAATGCGTCCGGCTTTTGCAGTTGTGTTTTTGCGTGTGTAATCGCATCGCGCTGTTTAGCATTTTCAGGGGCGTGTTCAAAACCCACAATATCTGCACCCGGTGCGGTGATTTCTATTAAGAGCGCGTTGCCATCTTGGGCAATGTTGAGTGCCACTTCACCATGAACATGCGAACCATGCTGCGTGAAGCCATCATCGTCATGACCATGATAACTTTCATGATCATGGTGTTTGTGGTGCTGATGCTCGTGGTCATGATGATCATGATCCGAATCTGCCATGACTGGCAGGGCAAATAATGTGGCGATGAGTAGTGTGATCGGTGTAATCGCGTTTTTCATAGGTGTCTTCCGTAATCGATAAAAAATAAGGGTTATATCAGTTATAGGTTGCAGGGCGGTGAACGGGCAACAGGAAGACAAGCACGACTTATCGGTGATAAAACAAAGACAAAAGGGGCGATGAACCTGTCGATGTTCGATAAAAGGGGCAGGTGGAATGTGGGCGAGAGGAGAGGGTTAACCCAATGGCACAACGCACAATGATGCGGTGGGTGAGCCAGCGCGTCGTGTTGGTGCCATTGCTGCGCGGTGCCGATCCACATCATCAGACAGATCAGCCCTATACAGAGCCAGCGATATGATGAAATGGGCATGAAAGGGGCGCGCACGCGAGACCAGTCCTTTGGTTCAGTATGTAACGTTACAATATAACATCACATACTGATTCGGTCGATGCGCTTATCGATTTCGCCTTCTTCTCTTGCTCGGTTATTTAGTGAGAGAGGAGTGCGTGTTTATGACAAGTGTCGGATCATAAGTTCTCTTTGACGATTTGTAGCGCCTGCTGCATATCAGCTGGGCTGAGCTTGCCTTCTTGCACAAAACGTACAGTACCTGTTTTATCCAAGATAATGATCGCAGAGTTTTCTTTTGCTAAATCCCATGTCGATTGTGCAACGCCATTTGCATCTAATACCATCGATGACCACGAAAACTCACGTTTACTGTCTTCAGCGGACGATTTCACAAAACTGCCTGTGCCCCAAATCGCATCATCTTGGTTGATGATGGTGGTGGTTTGGTATTTATCTGCTGGGAATTGCGCTGCTGTAATCGCGGCCATTAATTCCGCATTCATCGCTTTTGCTGCACTGCGTCCGGCAATCGCCTGAATAACGCGTGTTTTGCCGGTCAGTTCAGTGCTGTCCCATGCTTGATAAGCAATGGTGTCGTTATTGAGTGTGATCTCCCCTTTATCGGCAATCGTAATGTGCGGAAGAGGTTCACCAATGGTGAGAGTATGCGCCAATGCAGTGCAAGGTAGGCATGCACTCAGCAGGGTAACGACAAGCTTCTTATTCATCTGTTTTCCAATCAATGAGTATTATTTTGTTTATCAATATTATCCCTGATCATCTGAGGCAGACTGGTTTTACCAGTGTGGCACTTTTGTGCTTGGCGGGCGGTAACTAGAGCTTGAACCTGGCCGTTTGGTTTGTCATCAACCGTCGACGAGTGATGCAAAATGGAACATTGGCGTGAAGCTTGCTTGATGAGAGTAGCAAAGCACATCGTCATGCCGGGAAGGGGAAAAGTTACTGGCCCGTGCAACCTATCGGTGTTTTATCGGTCTATAACCTTGAAGGATAACGGGGAGGCAGCCATGCTGAGAGTATTTAAACAGTATCGACCTAATCAAGTCGCGCGCCATGTGAAAAGTTACTTTCGCGGACGTGTGTTTATTACCGGTGTGGGGGCGTTTGAGTTTGACTGTGGGCGGTTGTTGCCACCGAAAAGGCAAAGTAGGAAGGCGCTGAATGTGCTCTCGGAGGTTAACCGAGAAATTCAGCACCTTGCGCTGGAGTGGGGGTAAGTTATTCCGCTGGCGGCATGCAGATCCCCGTTCCTCCTAGACCGCAGTAGCCTTGGGGATTTTTGGCCAGGTATTGCTGATGGTACGTTTCGGCAAAGTAGAAGGTACTCGCTGCCGCAATCTCTGTCGTGATGGGGGCATCTAACACTGCTTGATAGCGAAGTTGGCTGTCTATTGCTGCGATTTGCTGGGCGGGTGTTTGGGTAAAAATGGCCGAGCGGTATTGTGTGCCGACATCGTTACCTTGGCGCATGCCCTGGGTAGGATCGTGATGTTCCCAGAACAGCGTCAGTAAGGCATCAAAGCTGATCTGTTGAGGATCAAAAATAACTCTGACCACTTCGGTATGCCCGGTGAGTCCGGTACACACTTCTTTGTATGTCGGGTTTGGGGTTAATCCACCACTGTATCCTACCGCCGTACTGTATACCCCCGGCTGTTTCCAGAACAAACGTTCTGCTCCCCAAAAACAGCCCATTCCTACCGTCAGTACCTCCATGCCTTCCGGGATCGTATCCTCTAACACCGTGCCATTTACGGCATGAGGTTCACTGGGGATGATCGGGGTGGCACGGCCAATGAGAGCCTGTGAAGCATCCGGTAAGGTCGACTTGGTTGATGACATGATGATTTCCTTATAACTGCGTCATGTCTTTCCAAAGTAGAGGAAACCTGAAGGAGATTCAACTTCCTCGTTTTTTCCCGCAAAAGGTTGGCAGTTAGGGCGGCGCTTTGTCAGAATTAACCTTGCTGAAATAAATAATAATGATGCGCTATTGGTGAAGAACACAGTCCATGAAGAAAGTCTTATTGCGGTACACCGTTGCCGCTATGGTGTTATCTGCCGCTGTTCCCGCAATGGCGAAAACCACACTGAACATTAAAGGATTAAAAGGCAGCCTAGAAGACAACGTAGAAGCGTATGTGTCTGCCATTCCTAAACAAGATTACAACACGTCTTTGCGTTTTCAAGAGCAACTGGAAAAAGAGATCCGCGATGCCTTAAAAGCGCTGGGACGTTACAACCCGACCATTAATTTTCATGTCAAAGAAGACGGTAAGAATTACCGCTTAACAGCCGATGTGAATCCCGGCCCCAAAACGGTGATTGCGAGCAGTAATATCACCCTTGAGGGGATGGCCAAAGATGATCCTGATTTTATTGAACTGGTCCGTAATAGTGGCCTAGGGCTCGGTAAAACCTTAAACCACGGTAAATATGAAGCGCTGAAATCCGCCCTTAGCAGTTTGGCATTGCGTAAAGGTTACTTTGATGCCGAGATGGTAGAGAGCCGCATGGAAGTGGCCCCGAGTCGTAATGAAGCCTTTATTATCATTACTTACGATTCTGGTCGCCGTTATAACTTTGGTAAGACAATCTTTGAGGGCAGCCAGATTGAACAGGATCGTCTGGAATCCTTAGTCCCGTACGAAGAAGGGGATCCGTATTTGGTCTCTTCTTTAGGGGAATTTAACCAGCGTTTGTCGAACGTCGGCTGGTTCTCTTCAATCTTCGTGGGCGGCGACTCCACCAAGTTAGAAGATGGCAGTATTCCTATCGATGTGGTAGTGACGCCACAGGTCAAAAATCAGGTGGAAATGGGTATCGGTTATTCGACCGATGTGGGCACGCGTTTGAAATTGAATTGGCGCAAACCTTGGCTTAACAGCAAGGGGCACAGCCTGAGTATCAAAACCGAACTCTCGCAGGTACAGCCGAAAATTGAGGCGGCCTACAAAATTCCACTGGATGATGTGTTGAATGATTATTATCAGATCATCGGTGGGATCCGCTATGTCGATAACCATGACACCATCAGTACCGAATACAATGTAGGGGTGGAACGTCACTGGCGTTTGGAGTCCGGCTGGAAACGGATTGCCTCGGTACGTTGGCTGTATGAAAACTACAAGCAGGGCAGTTCTGAGTCCGGCATTTTGTCCATGATCATTCCCGGTATCAGTTATGACCGCACCCGTTTACGTGGCGGGGCAATGCCGACCTGGGGGGATAAACAGCTGATCTCTGTTGAATACTCCGATCCTGCTTTGGGGTCTGATACCCGTTTAACCCGCTTGCGTGGCCGCTCGGCGTGGATCCGCAGTTTGGGTGAAAACCATCGAGGCTTGGCGCGGGTCGATGCCGGTGCGGTGTTTGCCGATAATCTGGAAGACATTCCGCCCTCCATGCGTTTCTTTGTCGGTGGGGATAACAGCCTTCGCGGGTACAGTTATCAGTCCGTCGCCCCGCGTGACAGCGGCGGTAAATTACTCGGCGGTAAATACATGGTGACCTCAACAGTGGAATACCAATACCGAGTGTACGGTGACTGGTGGGGCGCGGTGTTCTATGACTATGGTGCAGCCTGGAACGATACGCCAGATTGGTTAGCCGGTGCCGGTGTGGGTGTGCGCTGGGCATCACCGGTGGGACCGATCCGTCTGGACTTCGCATGGGGCCTAGACAAAGAAAAAGATAAGTTCCAAATTCACTTCATTTTAGGGCCAGAGATATGATTTGGGTAAAAAGACTCTCGCTAGCTCTGCTTGGCATCTTGTTGGTGCTGGTGATGGCGATTGCGGCATTGCTATATACCCCGGCCGGGATCAAAGTGGCGTTGTGGGGTGCGGAAAAAGTCCTGCCAGCACTCTCTGTCGGTGGTAGCCAAGGCAGTTTACTGACGGGATTTTCCTTACATGACGTGCGTTATCACGATGATCTGGTGGATTTGGATGCACAGAATGTGGCGTTGGTGATCGACGATCATTGTTTGCTGACCCCTGCGGTATGTGTGTCGCAACTCGCGCTGGATGGTGTGCGTTTTTCCATGCCGACCTTGCCGCCAACGACCGAGCCTGAGCCTACCGACAGTGAGCCGATGACGACCATCGAAATGCCACTGCCGATCCGTGTTGATAGTGTGGCGTTGAACGATATCCAGTTGGACATTCTAGGTAATAAGGTGGCTTGGAAAGCCTTTACGACCGCAGCCACCATGGAAGGTGACACATTAACCCTGAAACCGACGGTATGGGACACCATCACCTTAGCGTTGGCACCGGCTGATCCTGCTGATACAGCAACGGCTAAGAAAGCTGAGGCCGACAAGACTCCCGCTGAACCGATCACCTTGCCAGAGGTTGTGTTACCACTGGTGGTGGATGTGGAACGTCTGACTGTGAAAGATTTCGCGCTACAAGGCGACACACCACAAACAGTGAAATTGCTGGATTTAGTGGCCTCCGCCCGTGACAGCGATGTCAACGTGAAGAGTCTCGTATTGGATGTACCGCAAGGGCACCTGGAAGCGAAAGCTGATGTGACTTTGACGGGCGATTATCCGCTATCACTGGATGCCAACGCCGACATTGCGCTTGAGCCTTTGCAAGGTCATCACCTTGCATTGAACGCGTCGGGCAGCGTGGCGGATTTGGCATTGAATGCGACCCTGCGCGGTACGTTGGATGCGGCGCTGTCCGGTAAATTGGCGCCGTTGGATCCGCAATTACCGTTTGATTTGAATCTGAAAAGCCAGCACTTACAGTGGCCGATTGCCACGGCAGCGGATTTTACCTTGGATAAGACTCGCCTGACGGCGAAAGGTGATTTGTCGGCATTTCGCTTTGATCTTAAGAGTCAGATTGACGGCAAACCGATGCCGGCTGTTGGTGCGTCCCTGACCGGTAAAGGCAGCTTGTCTCATGTGGAATTGAGCAAACTGGCGTTGGATACCTTAGGAGGCAAGATCACCGGTAACGCCCGCGCGAGCTGGAAAGATCTGGTGAACTGGAAAGGTGAGCTGGCGTTTGAACATATTCAGCCTGGGCTGGAATGGAAGGATGTACAGGGGGATCTGAGCGGTCAATTGCGTACCTCCGGTGGCCTGACCCGTCAGGGCGGCTGGTATGTTGATCTGCCACAGTTGGTGGTGGATGGTACCGTGATGCAGCAGGATTTGGCGTTGAAAGGACAACTGACCGCCAGTGATAAATCCGGCAAGGGTAAGTTGGCGTTATCAACGGATGGCTTGTCCTTGAAGCACGGACCAAACGGACTGACAGCGCAAGGTAAATTGACCGATACGTGGGACATGAAAGCTGACATTCAGGCTCCGGATTTGGCCAAATCGGTACCGGGTCTACGCGGTCGTGTGGTGGGTAACGTTGCTTTAAGCGGCAAAATGGCCGAGCCTGATGTGGCTGTGGATCTGGAAGGCCAAGCAATGGGCTGGCAGGAATTGGCGACTTTGCAGCAGTTTCGCTTAAAAGGCATTGTGCATCCTTTGCCACAGTTACATACCGATATCACGCTGGATGCGGCAGGCGGTAAATATGATACCGTGACCATGAAAACGCTGGCCTTGGCATTGAAAGGCACCGAGCAAAACCATATCTTGTCGCTGGATGTGGACGCTGAGCCGGTCAGTACCTTACTGCGTTTACGTGGCGCGTTAGATCGCAACGTGGGCTGGAAAGGGATGCTGACCCGAGGTGAGATCCGTACCGATATCGGTCCTTGGCGTTTGAACCGCCCGACGGCATTGGGGTACCAATTGAAGACACAACTGGCCTCGGTAGCCGCCCATTGCTGGCAGCAAGGTAAATCTTCGTTGTGCCTGACCAAAGATCTGGAAGCCGGCGTCAGCGGTCATGCCAATGTGGCGATCAATCATTTTGATTTCGGTCTGATAGCAAAGTACCTACCAGAGCACATGACCCTGAAAGGGGAAGTGGGTGCAACGGCAGAAGCGACATGGGCACCGGCATCGGCACCATATGTGAAAGCCAATGTGCGTATGCCTGCGGGCAGTTTCACTCAGCAAAACTCCGCCGAATTGGATCCGATGCAAATCGGCTGGGATAGCGTGACGCTGAATGCAGAAATGAAGCAGGACGTATTGAATGCGGATTGGCTGGTGGCGGTACGTAACAACGGGGATTTGAGCGGGCGGGCGACCGTGACGCAGTTAACCGGTGATAAACAACTGTCGGCTAACGTGAAGCTGGATCGTTTCATGCTCGATTTCCTCAAGCCGTTATTGATGGACTATCACACTTTCTCTGGCCAGGTAGACGCCAACCTCAATGTGACCGGGCCGGTAATGCACCCTGCCGTGGAAGGTTTGCTCAAGGTGAGTAACGTCAAAGCCATGGGTCGCACCGTACCAGTGGATGTGGACAGCGCGAACATTACTGCCACCTTCAATGGTTACCGTGCCAAACTGAGCGGGGAAGTGATCACGCCGGATGGCAAACTGAACCTGACCGGTAGCGGTGACTGGCAAGATCTGACAGCGTGGAAGAGTCAGTTGCGCGTGAATGGGCGTGAGCTGGAAGTGAACGTGCCGCCGATGCTGGCAGTGAAAGTGAGTCCGGATCTGACCATTAAGGCCACGCCGCAAGAAGCGGAAGTGACCGGTAGCGTGGGGATCCCTTGGGGACGTATCACGGTGGATCAATTGCCAGAATCGGCCGTGGCCGTCTCGAAAGATGAAGTGCTGCTAAATGCCAATATGCAGCCGATCGACCCGGAAAAACCGATCCCGTTTACCCTGAAAACCAATGTACTGGTGAAGATTGGCGATGACGTGAAGCTGTCAGCATTTGGTCTGAATGCGGGCTTGGTCGGTGACTTGAACGTGAGACAAAATAAGAAAGGCCCATTGGTCTACGGGGAAATCAACCTGCAGAACGGTACGTACCGCTCGTTTGCGCAGGAGTTGGTGATCCGCAAAGGGCAGATTTTGTTTAACGGGCCGGCTGATCAACCGTATTTGTCGATTGAAGCGATCCGCGATCCGGACAATATCGAAGACGACGTGATTGCGGGGATCCGTGTTACCGGGCCGGCAGACAAACCGAAAGTCGATATTTTCTCTGATCCGGCGATGCCGCAACAAAATGCGCTGTCGTACATTTTGCGTGGTAAGAACCTCGACAGTGAATCGGGTGATAGCAGTGATGCGATGACCACCGCACTGATCAGTATGGGCTTGGCACAAAGTGGCCAGTTAGTGGGTACGGTCGGTGAAGCCTTTGGGGTACAAGATCTGGCGTTAGATACCGCCGGCTCCGGCTCCGATTCTCAGGTGACCATCAGTGGTTATATTGCTCCGGGCTTGCAGGTGAAATACGGCGTCGGGATCTTTGAATCGATCGGGGAGTTTACGGTGCGATACCGCCTGATGAAGGGGTTGTATGTCGAGGTGGTTTCAGGCCTCGATAGTGCCGTCGACTTGCTGTACCAGTTTGAATTTAACTGATTTGACTGGCCAATGATGCAACGTAGATAACACAAAGGGCATGCTGAGGAGATCCTCTGCATGCCCTTTTTTATAAGGAGAAAGAGATGTTGGTGTTTGCCTATGGCACGTTACGCGCCGGGGAAAGTAATGCACATTTTCTCGCGAAAGCGACGAGGCTGGGGGCATATCGATTGCCTGCGGGTTATCGATTGTATGATCTTGGCGCGTATCCGGCGGCGATAGAGGATGCCGATGGCACTGGATTAACGGGAGAGGTGTACGCGATAGACGATGCGCAGCTGGCGGCGTTAGACAGGCTCGAGGAGTACCCGGAGGAATATGATCGGGTATTGATAAAGACCCCATGGGGAGAGGCGTGGCTGTATGTGTACAATGCCGCGCGCGATGATGCTCTGGAGCAGGCACCGTTAATTGCCGGAGGGGATTGGTGTCAACGCACGCGTCCGGCAACATAAAATCTGTGTGCTATGGCCGGTTAAGAAAGGTCTTATACCGTGTTATTTAGGCTGGCTTTCCAGCAGAGCCTGATAACTTTCGCCATTATAAATACGGGTATAACCTTGCTGTTTGAGCACACTTTCTGCCAATCCTGCACGGTGACCGGAGCGGCAATAGAGAAAGATCGGTTGGGATTTATCCGGTGCCAGCGTGGTCAGTTGGGCGATTTTGTCGTGCGGAATATTAATGGCGTTCGGCAAATGACCCGCGATGAATTCTTGATGAGAGCGCACATCCACAAGCAGGGGTTTCTCTGCTTGTAATTCATGGTGATATTGCCAGAAATGGGTCGGTGAGACGACGTCAGCCAGTGCAGAGCCTGAAAGCAGGCCTAAAGACAAAAGAGCGGCACGAACAAGCCGTTGCATGGTGGAGATCCTTATTGATACGTGACCCTTGGTTGATGGGGTCTTGAAAGGCACCCATACGAGTCTGTCCGGGTGCCTTGATTCTATTACTTCTCTTGGGCGCGTTTAAACGACTCAAGAATTTCCTGTTTAGCGGCAGCGGCGTCTGCCCAGCCTTCCACTTTAACCCACTTACCCGGTTCCAGTTCTTTATATCGCTCAAAGAAATGGGTGATTTGTGCTTTTAATAGCGCCGGTAGATCATCGACATCCTGCACATGATCATACTCTTTGGTGAGTTTAGAGTGCGGTACCGCCACGACTTTGGCATCTTCACCCGACTCATCACTCATTTTGAGCACGCCCACTGGACGACAGCGGATCACGGCACCGGGTACTAAAGGATACGGGGTTGGGACAAGTACATCGACGGGATCACCATCGAGTGACAAAGTGTGGTTCACGTAGCCGTAGTTGCACGGATAGAACATGGGTGTCGACATAAAACGGTCCACAAACACTGCACCCGTATCTTTGTCGACTTCGTACTTGATAGGATCCGCGTTGGCTGGGATCTCAATGACGACATAGATATCTTCCGGGATGTCCTTTCCTGCAGGTACCTGATTCAGGCTCATGATCTCTTCCTTTTGTTGGGTTAACGAAATGTTGGTGATGTTGAAATTATAATACCAACATCGTTAATTCTTTGTCTAATTTCCCCTGCGTGCTATTGCGCATCTGCAGGGGGAGAAAACGTGACAGTATTGAGGAAGACACTGGCAGACAAGTGATGTCAGATTAATCCGGAAACTCGCTCAGGAAGGCTTCGACCTGACGCACCATGGTGCGAGAGCCCACGAAGAACGGCACGCGCTGGTGTAATTCCGTCGGGATGATCTCCATGATCCGCTGTGCGCCGTCAGAGGCTTCACCGCCGGCTTGTTCAATCAAAAAGGCCATCGGGTTGCATTCGTACAGTAAGCGCAGTTTCCCGTTCGGATGGGTCGCTGTGCTTGGGTAGAGATAAATGCCACCTTTTAACAGGTTACGGTGGAAATCAGCCACTAATGAGCCAATGTAGCGCGAGGTGTAGGGACGGTCGTCTTCCGGTACATTTTCCTGGCAGTACTTGATGTACTTTTTGATCCCCATCGGGAAGCGAATGTAGTTCCCTTCGTTGATCGAGTAGATTTTGCCCGCTTCAGGGATCGCCATACGCTCGTGTGACAGGCAGAACACCCCTAAAGACGGATCATACGTGAAGCCGTGTACCCCGTTACCGGTGGTGTACACCAACATGGTGGAAGAGCCGTAAATGATGTAGCCCGCTGCGACTTGCTGGTGGCCGGGTTGCAGGAAATCTTCTTGTGTCGGTGGGGTGCCGACAGGGGAGACGCGGCGGTAGATGGAGAAAATGGTGCCGACAGAGACATTCACATCGATGTTGGAGGAGCCATCAAGTGGATCCATCAGTACCACGTATTTGGCATTGCGGTTGAGCTCTTTGTTGAAGGCGACAGCTTCGTCTTCTTCTTCGCTCGCGACACCACACACTTGGTCGCGGGCTTCAAGGGCGGCTTTGAATTTGTCGTTGGCATACACATCGAGTTTTTGTTGCTCTTCGCCCTGAATGTTTTCGCCGCCGACCGCACCGGTAATATCTACCAAGCCGGCTTTGTTGATTTCGCGGTTGACGATTTTCGCCGCCAGTTTGATGGAGCCCAGCAGTGAGGACAATTCACCGCTGGCATGGGGGAAGTCATTCTGTTTCTCGACAATAAATTCACCAAGGGTTTTCATCTCGGACATATACAATCCTTGCATCCTGTTGTCATAAGAGTGAATAACTCAGGTACAATGTTATTTATTGACAATTTGTGTACCCAAGTGGGATCAGCGCGATTTACAGCGTATCGCCTGTTTGTATATAAAGAATTGTATATAAAGATCTTTTTTATGGTAACGAAGTAACGCGGAAGCGTGAAACCATCAATTTATTTACTGAGTGAGCCGATTGTTATGCATATCCATATTCTAGGTATTTGCGGCACATTTATGGGCGGTGCGGCGATCCTTGCCCGACAGCTGGGCCATAAAGTCACAGGTTGTGATGCCAACGTTTATCCCCCAATGAGTACCTTACTAGAGTCTCAAGGTATTGAAATTATTCAGGGATACGATCCATCTCAGTTGGATCCTGCGCCGGATTTGGTGGTGGTCGGTAACGCCATGAGCCGTGGTAACCCGTGTGTGGAATATGTGTTGAACCACAATCTTCGCTACACCTCAGGCCCGCAATGGCTACAAGAGTTTCTGCTCCATGATCGCTGGGTATTGGCGGTGGCAGGGACTCACGGCAAAACAACAACAGCCAGTATGCTGGCTTGGATCTTAGAAGATTGCGGTTATCAGCCGGGCTTCTTGGTCGGCGGCGTGCTGGGCAACTTTGGTGTGTCGGCTCGACTGGGTGAAAGCATGTTCTTCGTGGTGGAAGCCGACGAATATGACAGTGCTTTTTTTGACAAGCGTTCAAAGTTTGTCCATTACCACCCACGCACTCTGATCATGAATAACCTGGAATTTGACCACGCAGATATCTTTGATGACTTAAAAGCCATTCAGCGTCAGTTCCATCATCTCGTTCGCACTGTGCCGGGCAATGGCCGTATTTTCGCCCCTAAAGGTGTGCCGGCGATTGATCAGACCTTGGACATGGGCTGTTGGAGTGAGCTGGAATACATCGGCGATGATGGTCATTGGCTGGCGAAAAAATGTGATGAGGCCGGTAGCCGTTTCGATGTCTTCTTGGATGGTAATGCCGTTGGCACTGTCGATTGGGCATTGATTGGCGATCACAATGTCAATAACGCGTTAATGGCGATTGCGGCTGCCCGCCATGTGGGCGTGACACCGGATCTGGCGTGTGAGGCGTTAGCCGGTTTTATCAATACCAAGCGTCGTCTGGAGCTGAAAGGCGAGCAGCACGGTGTGCGTGTGTATGATGATTTTGCCCACCACCCAACGGCAGTGGAATTAACGCTGGGCGGGTTACGTGCCAAAGTGGGCGAATCACGCATTCTTGCGGTGCTTGAGCCGCGCTCTAACACCATGAAATTGGGCGTGCACAAAGCGGATCTGGCCCCTGCTTTGGCGGCCGCCGATGAAGTGTTTATCTACCAGCCGGACAACATTCCTTGGTCGGTGGATGAGATCGCTAAACATTGTACGCAGCCGGCGCAGACCGATGCGGATCTGGATGCGCTGGTGGCCAAGATTGTTGCGGCCGCTCAACCGGGTGACAACATTCTGGTGATGAGTAACGGTGGCTTTGGTGGTATTCACGGTAAATTGTTGACGGCACTGGAGGCAAAGAGTGAGTGCTGATCGCAACACATCCTCTGTGGGTGATAAGCGTATCACGCTGGCATGGACGGGGGCGTCCGGTGCGCCTTATGGTCTGCGTTTGCTGGAGTGTCTGCTCGCGGCTGATTATCAGGTGTATCTGTTGATCTCCTCGGCAGCACGGGTGGTGTTGGCCACCGAACACGGCCTGAAGTTACCGTCGGGGCCGGAGGCAGCGCAACAGGCACTTATCGCTCATCTAGGGTGTGAGAACGGTCAGCTGATCGTGTGTGGCAAAGAAGATTGGTTCTCGCCGGTGGCCTCGGGCTCTGCCGCGCCCAAGCAGATGGTCGTTTGTCCTTGTTCTGCGGGTACCTTGGCTTCGGTGGCACACGGGATGTCCGATAACTTGCTGGAACGCGCTGCCGATGTGGTGATGAAAGAGCGTGGGCAGTTGTTGATGGTCGTACGGGAAACGCCTTTCTCTACGTTGCACTTGGAGAATATGTTGAAGCTCTCCAAAATGGGCGTGACCATCATGCCGGCCGCACCGGGTTTTTATCATCAGCCTCAGTCAATTGAAGACTTGGTGGATTTTATGGTGGCAAGGATCCTCGATCACCTTGGCGTATCCCAAGGCTTAGTGCCGCGCTGGGGATATGATCACCGCCAATAGGCCATCTAGCGCGACATAATCTATACCGAACATGACATTAAACAGCCCGCAGTGATGCGGGCTTTTTTGTGTGTGGTGTGGGCGTATCGTGACGGTGTGTGTTCAGTCGTTGTCGTCATCCTCTTCTTGCGAGGACGGTTTAATGACCAAGACGTTGATGGGGGAGTTCTCGACCACTTTCGCCGTGACAGACCCCAGCAGGACTTGGTCGAGGGTGGAACGTTGGTGGCTGGGCATGATGATCAGATCGGCGCCCAGACGGTTTGCATACTCAACAATGGTGGTCCAGATTTTCCCTTCGCACACACATTGGTGATGCACAATTTCCGGCGGAATGTGCTCATCGGCAAAGGCTTTGAGTTGTTGCTGGGTATCTTGCAGCATCTGGCGGGCGGCATCTTTGGGAAAGTAACTGGAGACCATCGCCAGATGCACCCCCGGTAACACCATGAGCAGGTGGATGGTCGCGTTGGTGTGTTTGGCTTGCCACACCGCCATGGCGACCGCCTTATCCGCAAACCCAGGCTCATTGAGATCGACAGGCACTAACAGTTGTCTATACATAATGTTGGCGCTCCTTGAGAGGAAGAGGCTACGTATAGTGTATATCTCCCTGCGTAAACGTGCCGTCTCTCTTGCGTGATGGGCGAGTCATGACACTGTAAGGGAAGCTCATCATGAAAAAGGCCCTTTGCATGAAAGGGCCTGTGGTTTAGGTTGGAAGGATGTCTCGTGAGCGTTGGAGCGGCTAGAGATGGCCCGCCAGACGCGCCCGTCGTCGTTGGTTCCAGCCCAATGCTGCCAAGATCATTAAGGTCGGTACAAAGACCCACTCTTTCATTGGCCGTGCGGCGGGCAGACTGACCGTGGTGATCTCCCAGTCAAAATCAATCCCGGCTTGTTCGGCAGGGCTGTCAAACTCAACCATATCAACCAGCATCTTCTCACCGTCTTGACGCAGCATCAGGCCGGTGGAGGCGATGCGCTCTTCGGGCGTGATAGCGGTTTCATCAAAGGGCAGGCGCACGTGTTTACTGATCATTTTGCCGGCTAAGTTTTCTCCGCGCACTTGTAAGGCCAGTGGTTCACCGATGGTGAGTTTATCCGCCGCATCGCTGATCAATACCCCTGGCATGTCATGTACGGGCGGGTAGATCTTGTCCCACCAAAAGCCCGGCCGGAACAGGGTAAAGGTGATCAGCAGCAGGGCCATGACTTCCCACCATTTGGTCTTGGTGAACCACCACCCTTGTGTGGCTGCTGAGAAGGTCAGCATGGCAATGATTGCCGAGATGACCGTCAGCATCAGGTGCCACCAAGAATCGATATTCATCATCAGTAACTGGGTGTTAAAGATGAACATGAACGGCAGGATCGCGGTACGAATATCGTAGGTGAATCCCTGAATACCGGTACGGATCGGATCGCTCTTGGCAATCGCAGCTGCCGCAAAGGCCGCGAGGCCAACCGGTGGTGTATCATCAGCCAGGATCCCGAAGTAAAACACAAACAGGTGTACGGCAATTAAAGGAATGATAAGGCCATGTTGGGCGCCAAGGGTGACGATGACCGGTGCCATCAAGGTCGAGACCACGATGTAGTTAGCGGTGGTCGGTAAGCCCATGCCGAGGATCAGACTGATCAGCGCGGTAAAGAGCAACATCAGCAGGATATTCCCGCCGGAGATGAACTCGACAAATTCGGTCATCACCAGGCCGATCCCTGTCAGGGTGACCACGCCCACCACGATACCGGCAGCGGCTGTCGCAACCCCGATGCCGATCATGTTACGTGCGCCTGAGACCAGACTTTCCAGCAAATCGATCACGCCGACTTTTGTCGCTTGTCCCAACGACATTTCTTGGTTGAAGAAGGCCATGAGCGGGCGTTGGGTCAGCAAAATGAAAATCATGAACACGGTCGCCCAGAAGGCAGACAGACCCGGTGAAAAGCGTTCAACGGTCAAACACCACACCAAGACCACGATCGGCAGAAGGAAGTACAAACCGGACTTGATGGTCGGGCCGGGATCGGGCACCGAGGTGATGTCGGCATTGGGATCTTCCAGTGTATGATCTTGATAGTTGGCCGAGATCTTCACCAGGATCACATAGGCGATAAAGATCACGGCAGCAATCATCGGGGTGGCCGCCGCGCCGAAGACATCTTTGGTCCAGCCAACCCCGTAGTAAATCACGGCACTCAGTACCAGTAAGCCGACAATGGTGCTGGCAAACGAGAGTAGGCTTTGTGCCAGTGTGGGCTTGTAATGGCGCGCTAACCCCTGCATACCCGCTTTACAGGCTTCAAGGTGGACAATGTAGATCAGGGCGATATAGGAGATCAGCGCCGGTAGCAGGGCGGCTTTGATCACTTCGACATAAGAGATCCCGACGTATTCCACCATCAGGAAAGCGGCGGCGCCCATGATCGGTGGCGTGAGCTGGCCATTGGTGGAGGCGGCGACTTCCACCGCCCCGGCTTTGGTGCCCGGAAAGCCGACTTTTTTCATCAGCGGAATGGTAAAGGTGCCGGTGGTCACCACGTTGGCAATGGAAGAGCCCGACACTAAACCGGATAAGCCAGAAGCCACAACCGCTGCTTTGGCCGGGCCGCCGCGCATATGCCCAAGCAAAGAAAAGGCCACTTTAATGAAATACGCCCCGGCGCCCGCCCGTTCCAGCATGGCACCAAACAGCACGAACAGGAACACAAAGGAGGTCGACACCCCCACGGCAATCCCAAACACCCCTTCGGTGGTGAGCCATAAATGTGACATTGCCTTGTTCAGGCTGGCCCCTTTGTGGGCTATTACATCGGGCATGTGCGGACCGCCAAAGGTGTACAGCAGGAAGACGGCGGCAACCACCATCAATGGCGGGCCTAAGGCGCGGCGGGTGGCTTCGAGTAGCAGTACCATACCGGTGACGGCCACATAAATATCGGTGGGGGTTGGCGCGCCGGAGCGACCGGCTAACTCGGTGTAAAACACATAGAGGTAAGCCGCAGAAAAGCTGCCGGCAAAGGCGAGGATCCAATCGAGCAGGGGGATCCTATCGCGGGGTGAGCGTTTTAAGGCCGGATAGGCGGTAAACGCAAGAAAGACGGCAAAGGCTAAATGGATTGAGCGGGCTTCAGTATCATTGAGGACCGCAACATTGAATATAAATGGCAGGGGAGAGGCATACCAGAGTTGAAACAGTGACCAGCAGAGGGGCACAACCCAAAGTATCCGTCCAGCCAGTCCTCGTGGGCTTCGTGCCCCTGTATCGGCCTGTGCCACCATATCTTGCACGTCTGTCGACGAGGGCGATGTCTTCGTCATGCATAATCCTTCTTTGATGGACGAGGGAAGTGGGTGTTATGTGGGGGAGGAAAATACGCATGCGCCACAGAGCGGGCGCATGCGTGAGTACGGTGTGTGAGCGCAGTATTACTTGAGGTAACCGGCTTCTTTGTAGTATTTCACCGCGCCCGGATGCAGCGGAATAGACAGGCCATTTTTCACCATGTCTTCCGGCTTCAGGTTGGCAAAGGCAGGGTGCAGGCGTTTGAAGGTATCAAAGTTTTCAAACACCGACTTCACCAGCGCGTAGACTACGTCATCCGGTACATTGGTGGAAGACACCAGTGTTGCCGCCACACCAAAGCTGTTGACGTCATCGGTGGTGCCTTTGTACATCCCCCCCGGTACGGTGCTCTTGGCGTAATACGGGTTATCCGCCACGATCTTATCAATGGCTGAGCCTGTGGCTGGGATCAGCTTGGCATCACAAGAGGTGGTGGCTTCTTTGATGGATCCATTGGGATGGCCGACCACATACACAAAGGCATCAATTTTGTTATCACACAGGGCTTGTGAGCGCTCAGAGCCTTTCAGTTCTGAGGTGAGTTTGAAGTCTTTGTTGGTCCAGCCTAATGCATCCATGACCACGCCCATCGTGGCACGATCGCCGGAGCCCGGGTTACCAATGTTGACGCGTTTCCCTTTCAGGTCTTCTACGCCTTTAATGCCAGAATCGGTACGGGCGATGATGTTGAAGGGCTCGGTATGAAGTGAGAACACGGCACGCATTTCTTTATACGGCCCCTGTTTTTCAAATTTGCTGGTGCCGTTGTAGCCATGGTATTGCCAGTCAGACTGCACCACGCCAAAGTCGAGTTCGCCAGCACGCATGGTGTTGACGTTATAGATAGAGCCGCCGGTGGATTCCACCGAACAACGTACGTTGTGGGTTTTACGATCTTTGTTGACGAGCTTACAAATGGCGCCGCCGGTTGGGTAATAGACCCCTGTGACTGAGCCAGTACCAATGGTGATGAAGTTCTGCGCGCTAGCGGTGCCTGCGGTCATCATCGCCGCCGCGAGTGCGCTGACGGTCACAAATTGCTTTAATGCCATAGTGGTCCCTTCCTGATTGTTGTTATTCCCAAAGCCTGTGTGCGGGTACATCACACGCTTAACTACCAAGGTAGTACACATTTCAGCAAAGCAAGATGATACCAAAAATAAGCGACAAGTTTAAAAGTTTGTTAACGATTAATGGGCAGGACAGGAAAAAAGCAAAGAGTGGTTAACGTGCCAGATAAAGTGATTTTTTAGTCAAATCAGAGGGTTGTTGTCTTGGTGGAGGAGAATAAAAGATTGTTTTATTGTGATCGTTCTCTCACTAATACCAGACAGCCGCACACAAGGGAGTGAGATCTGTCTGGTATCAATGCGCCAGTAGATAATTATTTACTGTAGTCAAATAATTCACACACGGCGTCGTACAACTCTTCGGTGGAAATGCTGTTGGTTGGGGTGATGAAAATAGTGTCATCGCCGGCCACGACACCCAAGATCCCTTCGGCTTTGCCCAATGAATCCAATAGACGTGCAATCACTTGTGCCGCACCCGGACCGGTGTGGATCACAACCAATGCGCTGTTGTAACCGATTTCCATCACCAGCTCTTTCAGTGGGCTGCTGGTGGTCGGTACACCGAGCTCAACAGGTAGGCAGTACACCATCTCCATTTTCGCGTTACGGGTACGTACCGCGCCGAATTTGGTCAGCATGCGCGAGACTTTAGATTGGTTGATGTTATCGAACCCCTGGGCCTTCAACGCATCGACAATTTCGCCTTGAGAGCTGAATTTTTCTTCTTTAAGAATGGCTTTGAACGCTTTTACTAAACGTTCTTGTTTATCTGAACTTCGCATAAGTAAATTTCATGTACAGGGACGAGGGCTGTATTCTGGCAAACCTTTGGCCTGCAAGCAAACGGTGTTCCGGTAAACTGGTGCATGTGTCACCCTAATCGCGTGCTTAAATGCATAAATATGATCTTTTAGACAAGTCGTAAAATGGCGGTCGGTCAAGTTTGCAGCAACAAATGTTATACAGATGTAGCACATTTTATTCATAGTCATGCGTAATCTCTCAAAGCGAGCGGCATTTTATTGTATTTGGATGTCCCTTCCTATAACGTTTGCTTTACTGCTGATACGAAATCATTGATTTAAATTAATAGTGATTTCATATGATTAGGTCTGAAAATTATATACTTCTATCGTAAAGGAGAACGAACATGAAAGTTGCTGTAATTGGTGCGGCTGGTGGTATTGGTCAGGCGTTAGCATTGCTGCTGAAAAACCGCCTGCCTGCTGGCTCTGATCTGGCGCTGTATGACATTGCCCCAGTAACACCGGGTGTAGCGGCTGATCTTAGCCATATCCCAACCCCTGTATCGATCAAAGGTTACGCGGGTGAAGATCCAACACCGGCACTGGAAGGTGCGGATGTCGTTTTGATCTCTGCTGGTGTGGCGCGCAAGCCAGGCATGGATCGCGCGGATCTATTTAACGTGAACGCAGGTATCGTGAAATCACTGGCTGAAAAAATTGCCGTGGTTTGTCCAAAAGCGTGTGTGGGTATCATCACCAACCCTGTGAATACCACCGTTGCGATTGCGGCTGACGTACTGAAGAAAGCGGGCGTATACGATAAGCGTAAGCTGTTTGGTGTGACAACACTGGACGTGATCCGCTCTGAAACCTTCGTGGCTGAGCTGAAAGATTTGGATCCGGGTCAGGTACGTGTGCCTGTGATCGGCGGTCACTCAGGTGTGACGATTCTGCCATTGCTGTCTCAGGTCGAAGGCGTTGAGTTCACGCAAGAAGAAATCGATGCACTGACTCCACGTATCCAGAACGCGGGTACCGAAGTGGTAGAAGCGAAGGCCGGTGGCGGCTCTGCAACACTGTCTATGGGTCAGGCGGCGTGTCGCTTTGGTTTGTCTCTGGTACGTGCACTACAGGGCGAAGCTGGCCTGGTTGAGTGTGCATACGTAGAAGGTGACGGCAAGCACGCGCGTTTCTTCGCACAGCCAGTACTACTGGGTAAAGAAGGTGTGGAAGAAGTGATGGATTACGGCAAGCTCAGTGCTTATGAGCAAGCGGCACTGGACAGCATGCTAGATACTCTGCACGACGATATCGTCAAAGGCGAAGAGTTTGCGGTGAAGTAATCACACATTTTTGTCTGAACAATGAGAAGCGGCCGATGGGCCGCTTTTTTTATAGTTGTTGATCACCAGCGATATTGTCATCGCGATAGGGCGATTGTCGCCGTTTAATCGCTGCTGCTTAATAATAATGATCACAACCCGTATGCAACTGTGGCTGCTCATCCAGATCATCACAATGGACGTTTACCCGGCGGTGATCGTGGCGTTTTTCAATGATCGCGGTGTTGTGATCGTGATCGACTTCAACCACTTCGGCGATCCCTTGTTGGTGCTCAACCCACATTCCCGGTTTTAGATCTTTGGCTTGCATGATTACCTCCCGTGAAGATCCTAATGATCGTCGCTCTTTATCTGTTGCGCTTTTGGCCGTGCTTTTAAATAAAAGGGGCTTTTATAAAGTGTAACGGGCTTTGTCATTCTGTCAGGGAACGGAAGGGCGGAAGGAAAAGATCAAAGCGGGAAGGATTAAAACGGGTGGGATCAAAAAAGCCTGCGCAGTGGCAGGCTTTTCGTCGGTATACGGATTGCTGGCGTGTATTACAGCCGTAAGCGGCTTACTTGTTGCGATGTACGGCCAAGTGTGCCAAGGCAATCAATGCGGCCTTGTAATCGCTCTCAGGCAGTATTGCCAGACTTGCAATGGCTTTCTCCGCTTCTTCTTCAGCACGAGTTTGGGTGTAGGTTAGTGAGCCCACTTCGTGCATACAAGCCAGAATCGGCTCTAGCTTGTCTAAACCGTTACCTTGCTCAATCGCTTCGCGGATCATCGCTTGTTGTTCGGCATTACCGTGTGCCATGGCGTGCAGCAGTGGCAGGGTAGGCTTGCCTTCTGCCAGATCATCACCCACGTTTTTGCCCATTTCTTCGCCGTCTGCGGTGTAATCCATGACATCGTCAATCAGCTGGAAAGCGGTGCCCAGGTAGCGACCGTAGTCCTGCAGCGCGGTTTCCACTTCCTGTGGGGCTTCAACCAGGATCGCGGCGATCTGGGTCGCGGCTTCAAACAGACGTGCCGTCTTTGAATAGATCACCTGCATGTAGCTGGCTTCAGTGGTATTAGGATCGTTGCAGTTCATTAATTGCTGCACTTCCCCTTCGGCGATCACGTTCACCGCTTCACTCATGATGTCGAGGATCTTTAAAGATCGTAGGCTCGTCATCATCTGGAATGAGCGGGTGTAGATGTAGTCACCGACCAGTACGCTGGCCGCGTTGCCAAACATGGCATTGGCGGTGGCTTTACCGCGACGCATGTCTGATTCATCGACCACGTCATCGTGCAGCAGGGTCGCCGTGTGAGTAAACTCGATAAAGGCCGCTGCGGTGGTGTGTTTATCACCCTCGTAGCCCAGCGCACGCGCTGCCAAAACAGCAAGCATAGGACGTAGGCGTTTGCCTCCGCCGCTGACAATGTAGAAACCGAGTTGATTGATGAGGGCAACGTCTGAGTTCAGTTGCGCCAGTATCTTCGCGTCAACCGCTGCCATGTCACTGGCAGTGAGCGCTTGGATAGCTTTGAAATCCATTGTACATCCAGCAAAAATAGTGCGCCGTTAGTCGGCGGAATTTTAAGCGAGCTGGCTGAGCATCAAACATCAGGCTAAAGTGACCTGATGGCACCAAGGCCATCCCGCAACCTAGGGCACACAAGGCGTGCGCAAGGATTGCCAAGGGAAAGGGGCGCCTGAATTTGTTAATCAGCAGCTAAAATTAATTATCGAATATTACACTAAAAGACCGCAATCTTCATAACCTCGATTGTGTTTAAATCAGTGAGTTTTATTCCTGAACAGCTTTTCACCAATTTTCTTTGCACAATCGCTTGCCAGAAGCTCCGTTTTCACGTAACATTCGCGCCCTATTGATGACAAGATTAAGCGCATACCCATTGCCCAAAATTTACGTGGCGAATGGCCTATGCGGACAAGCGGAGTAAGACATGTACGCTGTTTTCCAAAGTGGTGGTAAACAACACCGTGTAAGCGAAGGCCAGACCCTACGCTTAGAAAAACTAGACGCTGAAACTGGCGCTAGCATTGAATTCGACTCAGTACTTCTAGTAGCTAACGGCGAAGAAGTAACTGTAGGCGCACCTTTCGTAGCTGGCGGTAAAGTAACTGCTGAAGTAGTTACTCACGGTCGTGGCGATAAAGTTAAAATCGTTAAGTTCCGTCGTCGTAAGCACTCTCGTAAGCAAGCGGGCCACCGTCAGTGGTTCACTGAAGTCAAAATTACTGGCATCAGCGCTTAATAACAGGAGAATTTAAAGATGGCACACAAAAAAGCTGGCGGTTCTACTCGTAACGGCCGTGATTCAGAAAGCAAACGCCTTGGTGTTAAGCGTTTCGGTGGCGAATCTGTACTAGCAGGTAACATCATCGTACGTCAGCGTGGTACTAAGTTCCACGCTGGTAACAACGTAGGTTGCGGTAAAGACCACACTCTATTCGCTCTAACTGACGGTAAAGTTAAGTTTGAAGTGAAAGGTCCTAAGAACCGTAAATTCATTTCTATCGAAGCTGAGTAATATCAGTCTCGACATGAATGATAAAGCCCTGCCTATTGGCGGGGCTTTTTGTTATTGGAGGCACTATGCCACAACAGAGTCCCCTGCAGGGGATGGCGCTGGCATTGCTGACTGCGGTTTTCTGGGGTGCACTGCCGATTGCGATGAAGCAAGCGGTAGAAGTCATGGATCCCTTTACCATCGTTTGGTACCGTTTTGTCGCCGCCTCGCTAGGGCTTGGCCTGTGGCTGAGCTACCGTCGCCAATTACCGTCAGTCAGCGCCCTGGGCGTCTCTGGCGCGGCGATCATGCTGGTGGCCAGTCTGGGTCTTGCCGGCAACTTTGTCCTGTTTAACAGCGCGCTGGAGTTTTTGAATCCACCGGTGGTGCAGGTCATTATTCAGCTAGCCCCTGTGATGCTGCTGCTGGCCAGTGTGGTGTTCTTTAAGGAATCCCTCGGCCTGCATCAGAAGATCGGTGTGGTTGGCCTGCTGTCGGGTTTATTGTTGTTCTTTAATGAACGCCTGGCAGAGTTATTTACCAGCCTCAATGGGTATACCACAGGCGTGTTGCTGGCAGTGCTGGCAGCAGTGGTATGGGTGGTCTACGCCCTGGCCCAGAAAAGCATGCTAAAACGCTACTCATCGCCGCAGATCCTGCTGATGATCTATGTGATCTGTGCAGTGATGCTGACACCGTTGGCGACACCGAGTCAGATCCAAATGATGGATCCGCGTCAATTGGGTATGCTGCTGTTCTGCTGTATCAACACATTAGTGGGATACGGTGCGTTTGCCGAAGCCATGGCGCGTTGGCAGGCGTCGCAAGTGAGCGCGGTGATCACCTTAACACCTCTGTTCACAATTATTTTTGTTGATATTGCCAGCCTGATTTGGCCGGCCTTTGTGGATCCTGTGGCATTGAATACCTTAGGTTACGCAGGGGCAATGGTTGTCGTTGGCAGTGCCATGTTCAGTGCGATTGGTCAGCGTTTGTTGCGTAAGTAACAACGATCGCAGGATCGGCCAAGGCGGATTCTGCGGGAAAGGCCAGATAAGCACGACATTTGGTTGTACAATAGGTTAATAGCGTTGGGTGGTGTTGGTCGCCTGACGGAAAGTTTTAACGCCACAGTGCGGAGAAAGAGATGAAGTTTGTAGATGAAGCGGTAATTCGCGTTGACGCCGGTGATGGCGGTAACGGTACAGTAAGCTTCCGTCGTGAAAAGTATGTCCCTAAAGGGGGCCCAGACGGCGGTGACGGTGGTGACGGTGGTGACGTATACCTACTGGCTGATGAAAACCTTAATACCCTGATCGACTACCGCTTTGAACGATTCCATGCTGCGCAGCGTGGCGAAAACGGCCGTGGTGGTAACTGTACCGGTAAACGTGGTGAAGACTGCGTATTGTCTGTGCCTGTGGGTACCCGTGCAGTGGATGAAGAAACCGGTGAAATCATTGCTGACTTGACCGAGCACGGTATGAAGATCATGGTGGCCAAAGGTGGTTTCCACGGTCTGGGTAACACCCGTTTCAAATCGTCAGTGAACCGTGCCCCGCGTCAGAAGACAATGGGTACCAAAGGCGAAGTGCGTCATCTGCGTCTTGAGCTGCTGTTGCTGGCGGACGTGGGTATGCTGGGCTTGCCGAATGCGGGTAAATCAACCTTTATTCGTGCTGTGTCTGCGGCGAAGCCAAAAGTGGCGGACTATCCGTTCACTACCTTGGTGCCAAGCCTGGGTGTGGTACGTGTCGACAGCGATCGTAGCTTCGTGGTTGCCGATATTCCGGGTCTGATCGAAGGCGCGGCAGACGGTGCAGGCCTGGGTATTCGCTTCCTGAAACACCTTGAGCGTTGTCGTGTCCTACTACACATGATCGATTTGATGCCGGCAGATGAGTCGGATCCGATTGAAAATGCGTTCACTATCCTGAACGAGCTGGACAAGTACAGCGACAAGCTGGCAAACAAACCACGTTGGATCGTCTTCAACAAAGTGGATCTGATGCCAGAAGAAGAAGCGCAAGCGAAAATCGACGAAGTGCTGGATGCCCTAGCATGGGAAGGCGATTACTACTGCATTTCTGCGCTGAACCGTGCCGGTACCAAAGAGCTGACTTACGATCTGATGAAGCAGATTGAGTCGATGCCTGCTGTTGTCTACGAAGACGATGAAGCCGAGACAGAGACGAAGAAAGTCGAGTTCAAGTGGGATGATTACCACGAGCAGCAAGTGAAGAAATCGTCGTCGGTTGATGATGATGACGATGACTGGGATGACTGGAACGAAGACGACTACGATGTAGAGATCATCTACAAGCCGTAAGTTGCGCATGACATCCAGTAAGACCTGCAAGAAAAGCCGCCATTAGCGCGGCTTTTTTTGTGTCTAATCAAGCCCAATCCCGTTATTTTGTATGATAATTCACCGTCGGTGAGATCATAGCATTTAACAGGAGTGGCAATGCAGGTGGAAAAAGCGCCCTTATCAGAACCCATGCAACGGGAGGTTTCACGGTTGTCTGTGCTCGCGGGGCAGCGATTGTTACAGCACGGGGCAGAAAGTGCCTTGGTGATGGATGTGGCGCGTCGGTTAGGGCTCGCGCTGGGCGTCGACAGTGTGGAAGTGTCGCTGTCGGCCAGTTCGATGGTACTGACGACGGTGAGCAGTGAGCGCTGTATTACCACTACCCGCCAATGTCAGGATCGCGGGCTCAACATGCAGGTGGTTACAGAGATCCAGCGGGTGTGTATTTTGGCTGAGCGCGGCATGCTCGATGTCGATGGCGTGCACCAGCGACTCGAAAAGATCCAGCCATGGCGCTACAACCGTTTTCTGGTGATCGTGATGATCGGCTTGTCGTGTGCTTCGTTCAGTCGTCTGGCTGGCGGAGACTGGCCAGTGTTCATGCTGACCTTTTTTGCCTCTGCGATCGGCATGTTCGTGCGTCAAGAGATCGCCCATTGTCATTTCAATCCCTTACTCAATTTTGGCATTACCGCCTTTGTCACCACCTTGATATCGGGGTTTGGTGAGATCTATCAAATTGGTGAAACGCCGTTTATCGCCATGGCTTCATCGGTATTGATGCTGGTGCCGGGGTTTCCGCTGATCAATGCGATTTCTGACATGGTCAAAGGCTATGTGAATATGGGGATCGCGCGCTGGACCATGGCGTCGCTGCTGACGCTGGCGACCAGTATGGGAATTGTCGGGGCGATGAATGTGCTCGGTGTGTGGGGGTGGTTATAATGTTGTCATTCTCTTTTTTGCTCGCGCTGCTCAATGACATGTTCTTTGCCATGATCCCAGCGGTGGGGTTTGCGCTGGTGTTCAATGTGCCGCCGAAGGCGTTGAAGTATTGTGCGATTGGCGGAGCGTTAGGTCATGGGTGTCGCTTTGCCCTGATGCACTGGGGTGTGTCTATTGAATGGGCCACACTGGGGGCGGCGACCTTGGTCGGGATGATCGGGGTGCATTGGTCTCACCGTTTTCTGGCCCATCCCAAAGTGTTTACGGTGGCGGCGATGATCCCCATGGTGCCGGGGGTGTTTGCGTTTAAGGCGATGATCGCGTTGGTGGAGATCAATCACCGGGGCTTCACGCCGGAATTGTGGGCCATGCTGATGGATAACCTGCTCAAGGCGGTCTTTATCATTGCGTCATTGGCCATTGGGTTGGCGATGCCGGGACTTTTGTTCTACCGCCGCCGCTCTGTCGTTTAATGCTTGTCCTGTGATATAACGGGGACAGATTTAAGACGGGGGAAGATCAGATGAAAATCAGTATGGTAGCCGCAATGGCCCATGAACGTGTGATTGGCAAAGACAATGCGATGCCGTGGCACTTACCGGCCGACTTTGCGTGGTTTAAACAAGTGACCATGGGAAAGCCGGTGGTGATGGGGCGAAAAACCTATGAGTCCATTGGTCGCCCGTTGCCTGGCCGCCACAACATTGTGATCAGCCGCAATGCTGATTATCAGGCTGATGGGATCACTGTGGTGCCGAGTTTGGATGCGGCCAAAGTGGCAGCCGGCGCGGTGGATGAGCTGATGATCATCGGTGGCGGATCGATCTACAGCGCGTGTTTGCCACTCGCCGATCGTTTGTACCTGACCTTCATTGATGCGGATGTGGACGGGGATACCCGCTTCCCGGCATGGGGCGATGACTGGCAGGAAGTGCACAGTGAAACCTATGCGGCGGATGAGAAAAATGCCCATGACATGCGCTTCGTGATTTTGGAACGCATGGCATAATTGGGGTGCTGTGCGTCATGCATAAGAAAAAGGCTTGCCGTTGTGGCAAGCCTTTTGTCTATCTGTGCGTGTGATGAGGTATGTCACTCGTATCGTGGACGGGGCTCAGTCTGCATGGATCGGACAGGCATGTTCAAAGCGCGCCCCATCTTCCCAGCGTAACAAGGTCATGCTATTGCCCCATACGCAGCCTGTATCTAACCCTATGACGTTTTCGTCTTCGTATCCCATCAGGGCAGCCCAGTGGCCGAAAATCATCTTCTTATCGATTTGAGGGCGTTCTAGCTGGAACCATGGGATTAAACCGGCTTCACCACTGTGTTCCGGTGCCAGTTTGCAATCCATGTCCAGACGACCGTCCGGGTAGCAAAAACGCATGCGGGTAAACGCATTGATGATGAAACGGTAGCGTTCAATGCCGGTCAGGGACGGATCCCACTGATCCGGGCCATTGCCGTACATGTTTTCCAGCAACCACAGGTAGCGATCGCTTTGCAGTACGGCTTCGACTTCACGGGCGTAGGCGCGGGCTTGTTCTAACGTCCACTGGGGCGGCAGGCCGGCATGGGTCATGACAAAGGCATGCTCGGGATGCTCGGCCAGCAGGGGCTGATGACGCAGCCAGTGCATGAGCGCATCGCGGTCAGGGGCATCGAGGATCGGCTGGAGTTTGTCTCTGGGTTTATTGCGGGCAATGCCGTGTGCAACGGCCAGCAGATGCAGATCGTGGTTGCCTAATACGGTAGTGGCGCGATCGCCGAGTTGGTGGACAAAGCGCAAGGTATCGAGCGAGCGTGGGCCGCGCGCCACCAAATCACCGGTGAGCCATAAGGTGTCTTGGGCGGGATTGAACTGGGCGGTATCGAGTAATACCTGCAGATCATCCAGACACCCTTGGATGTCACCGACAAGATAAGTCGACATAACAATCCTTAGTGAAGAATATTCGGGACAGCAAGACGGAATGGGGCAATTTCAGCGATAAATTCATCACCGGCTGCATTTTGCATGACATAGTGGCCTTGCATGACCCCCAGTGGTGTTTCAATGATGGTGCCACTGGTGTACGTGTATTCGTCGTGGGCGGCAATAGTTGGTTGTTCACCGACGACCCCTTCGCCTTCAATCACTAACTTTTTGCCATTGGCATCGGTGATCAGCCAGCGGCGGCTGAGGAGGGTGGCGTCGCCATGGCCGAGGTTGGCAATGGTGATGGTGTAGGAGAAGACGTAGCGTTGTTGTTCCGGTTCTGATTGGTCGACCACATAATGGGTGACCACCCGGCATTTGATCGTTGGCGTCACAGGCGTTGTCATAGTGAGATCCTTTTCTGACGCGGGTATCAGGCCACCCTGATACCCGTGTGTGTCAACGGTGTTGTGCTCAGCGCAACTTAGTTGCTGTGGTTGGCATCCAGCCAGTTAGCCATCGACACAAACTGCTCCAGCGTCAGGTTTTCAGGACGCATGGTTGGGTTGACACCCAGTTCAGCCAGTTGCTCATCATTCAGCAGGGCTTTGTAACAGTTGCGGATGGTTTTACGGCGCTGGTTGAAGCCTTCGCGGCAAACACGGTCTAGCCATTTAAGGTTAGTACACGGGTATGGCAGCGTTTCATATGGCGTTAGACGCACTACGGCTGAGTCCACTTTCGGCGCAGGTTTGAACGCTGTTGGTGGGACTTCCAGTACAGGCATCACTTTACAGAAGTATTGTGCCATTACGGTTAAACGGCCGTACGCTTTGCTACCTGGGCCTGCAGCCAAACGGTTTACCACTTCTTTTTGCAGCATGAAGTGCATGTCCTGCACGTTCGCATGGAAGCTGAACAGGTGGAACATTAGCGGCGTTGAGATGTTGTACGGCAGGTTACCGAAAATGCGTAGCTTGTTGTTTTCTTTGATCAGCTGCGTGAAGTCAAAGCGCATCGCATCGCCTTCGTGGATCGTTAGCTTGGAGCCAAGATCCGGGTGGTTACGCAGACGCTCAGCCAGATCACGGTCAAGCTCGATCACAGTGAATTTATCGACCAGTTTACCCACTGGCTCTGTGATCGCACCCAGACCCGGGCCGATCTCAACCAGGTTCTGGCCTGGTAGCGGGTTAATGGCGGACACGATGCCGTCAATAATGTATGGGTCATTCAAAAAGTTCTGACCAAAGCGCTTACGCGCGCGGTGGCCTAGGTGGACCTGATCACTGCTCATGTTTGTTTTTCTACCAATTCAAGGGCGTGCGATAGCGCTGTCCAAAGGCTACCGGTGTCCGCCTGTCCGGTACCGGCAAGTTCCAGTGCGGTACCATGATCTACTGAAGTTCTGATGAAGGGCAGGCCTAACGTAATGTTGACTGATTTACCAAAGCCTTTGAATTTTAGCACTGGTAACCCTTGATCGTGATACATGGCCAGTACCGTATCGGCGTCGGCCAGGTATTTTTCCTGAAAAATGGTATCAGCCGGTAACGGGCCGATTAATGCCATTCCTTCTTGTTGACGAAGTTGTGCTAGCGCCGGGGTGATTGTGTCGATCTCCTCGGTGCCTAAGCAGCCATCTTCGCCGGCGTGTGGGTTCAGTCCACACACGTAAATTTTCGGCTGGGCAATGCCAAACTTACTGACCAAATCGGCATGCAGAATGCGGATCACCTGCTGCAGTCGTTCGGTGGTGATGGCCCCGGAGACCTCTGACAGAGGAATATGGGTTGTCACCAAGGCCACGCGCAGTCCTTCAGTTGCCAGCATCATGACCACTTGCGCAGTGTCTGATTGTTCGGCAAAGAACTCGGTGTGTCCGCTGAACGGTACGCCGGCACGGTTGATCACGCCTTTGTGTACCGGGCCGGTGACTACGGCGGCGAACTCGCCGCTCAGGCACCCTTGCGCCGCATAGCGCAAGGTATCCAGTACATAGTGACCGTTTTGCTCGTTCAGCTGGCCCGCCACAACGGGCGCCCCCAGCGTGTGGTTTGCCACCACCAGCGTGCCCGCTTGATGCGGTTGCGCTGGCTGGGTCGGGTCATAGTCGATCACCGACAGGGGCAAACCCAATTGGGCTGCACGTTCTACCATAAGCTGGGCGTTAGCACAAATGACCAATTGGTGTGGCCATGCTTGTTGTGCCAGCGCCAGCACGAGATCCGGGCCGATCCCGGCCGGTTCTCCGGGGGTGATGGCGAGTCGTTTAACCTTGGTCATTAGCGTCTTCCGGTTGTTCGATGAACGCCCCGGCACGCAGCTCTTGCAACCAGGCTTGGGCTTCTTCGTTAAATTTACGGTTGAACAGGATGCGGTAAGCTCGGTTCTTCACCGCCGCATCGGTACGGTCTACATCACGACGACCCATGACTTCCACAATGTGCCAGCCATGTACCGTTTTGAACGGTTCGCTGATCACGCCTGTTGGCAGGCTTTCCACTTTGTTCTTGAATTCGGGTACGTACAGATCCGGTGTTTGCCAGCCCAGCTTACCGCCGTTCGCGGCAGAGCCCGGGTCCGCGCTCAGACTTTGTGCCACATCGGCAAAGGTGCGTTTGCCTGACAGAATGTCTTGGCGCGCTTCTTCCAGCTCTTTCTTCGCTGCGTCATCGCTCAGGATCACTGAGGTTTTCACCAGGATGTGGCGGGCATTTACCTCGGTCACAGACACGGTTTCCAGCCCTTCTGTGCTGTTGATTTTCAGAATGTGGTAGCCCACACCACTGCGGAAAGGCCCGATGATGGCGCCTTTGCCTTGTGAGGTAATTTGATCGGCAAAGATGGTTGGCATTTCTTCTTTGCGCATCCAGCCCCATTCACCGCCCTGCAGGGCTTTCGGGCCTTTTGAGTAGCTGTACGCTAAGTTGGCAAAGTCCGCGCCTTTTTTCAGCTCTTTCACCAATTCTTTGGCTTCATCGGACACTTTCTCACGCTCTTGCGCTGTGGCACCATCTTCCAAGCGCAGTTGGATATGGCTGATGTTATAGCGCACGCCTTGCTGCTCTTGCTGGCTCAACTGGTTAGCCAGGGTTTCCACTTCTTGCGGCAGAATATTGATACGGCGACGAACCTGAATGGTACGGGCTTCGCTGGCGGTAATATCGCGGCGCACTTGTTCACGGAACATGGCGTAGCTGATGCCGTTACGGGCCAACAGTTGCTGCAACTGCGGGAGCGTCATTTTGCGCTCTTTGGCAATTTGCGCGATGGCCTGATCCAGACGGGTATCATCGACACGGATACCAAACTGTTTCGCTTGCTGCAGCTGCAGGGTTTCCATGATCAACTGATCCATGACCTGCTGAGACAGCACGCTGTCTGGCGGTAGTGGCTGGCTCTGACCGGCGGCATTCATGCGCACGGTTTTCATCATGGCATCCACATCGCTTTGCAGGATCACACTGTCATTGACGATGGTGACCACGCGATCCAATTCCTGTGGAGCGGCGATGGTACCGGCGGAAAGGCCCAATAGCGCCAGACCGAGTAAGCTAGACTTCCAATTTTTCATTCTTCGTTTCCATGTTGCGCAAAGCGCGTATCAGCGAGAGGCGGGAAGACAAGGCCTTCCCACACTGTCAGTTGTTTAGGTAGAACGGGCGACCGTAGCCGATCGCATTGCCATTGCCACTGGTTGCTCCAATCGGTGCCACGCCGGCTAGACCCAGCAAGCTGAACGAGATACTGAAGTTCTGTTCATATTCTGCCGGGCTGCTGGTTACGTTGGAGCGGGTCTTGAGGTACTCGTTGTAGCCCAAGCTGATCATCCAACAGGCACTGCGATAGTTCAGAGTGATTTGGCCTTCCAGCATCTGGTTCTCGGTCAAATCGTGGTAGTAGTCACCGCGCAGTGTTACCCCATCTGTGATCGGGAAACCGGTTGAGAAGCCGAGTTGTGAGATCCCGTCTTCGGTGTAGTTGTTGAGCTGGCTTTCATTCTGAATATTTTCTAACAAATATTCTTTGGAGATGTAGCGGTAGTTCAACTGGCTGAAGACGGCATTTTCACGGTATTCAACGGCACCGTTGATGAACTGCAGATCTTTTTTGCTCGCGTCGTACTGCACGCTGCCGTGGAAGAATAGCCAGTCATCGTAGTTAAAGTCAGATTCCAGCGCCGTGGCCGAGTAGTTCGGGCTCGCTTCGTTGCCGTCTTCGAAGTTACGGCCAGCATCGTTGAGGTAGAAAATCTGGCCGGCTGACAGGTTAAAGCGTTCCACAAAGTTACTGTCAAAGTAACGGGTTGTCGCACCGACAGTGAACTGGTTCGCGGCGGCAATGCGGTCAACACTGGAGTAGCGCTGGTCGCGGAACAGGCCGTAGTAGTCCGTTTGCATCAACGTGGTGTCATACGCGTCATAGATATTCTTCTGGTCGACATCTTTTACGTACAGGTACTGGACTTGTGGTTCCAGACTTTGGGTGTACGCTTCGCCCCACAGTAAGGTGTCTCGTTCTAAGTACAAGCCACTGTGGATACGGATACTCGGAACAGTACGTGACACGTTCTTTTCCAGATCCAGGTTTTTGTCGATCAGCTCTGGGCTGTTAGGGTTAAATTCCTGGTTGTAGTAGGTGTACATCAGCTTGGCCTCTGACGTGACCGACCACCAAGGTGTGGCGTACGGCAGGGTCAGGGTCGGCTCAAGGTGTACACGATCTGCGGATGGCTTATCTGGATTGTCATTTTCAAAACGGCTGGCCTGGCTGTACAGGTGGAAATCCAAGCCGTAAGGCAGATCGTCATGGTAATAGTTCATGTCCAACTGCGGCATCAGGCGGTAGTTGGAGGAGACACCCAGTGTTAACGGCTGGAAGTTACGCACACGCAGGGTGGAGTCCCAGTTGGTGTCGCGGTAGGAGACTTCAGCGGTTTGCAGCAGGTTATTGTCTTCACGTTCACCAATACCGGAATCCACATCAGAGAAGTAGGTCGGATCGCTGACCTTGCTGTAATCCACTTCAAATAGCCAGTGGGCGGAATAGATACCACGGTGTGACCAGTTAAAGCCCCAGCGCGGATCGCCATCGGGGGCCTTCTGATCATCCGGCAGGTATTCCCCTTCCAGATGACCTTCACCTAACTCTGTTAGGTAACGGAATTTTGAATTTAACTGTAAGCCACGGTTTGACATGTACTTGGGTGTAATGGTCATGTCGTAGTTCGGCGCAATGTTCCAGTAGAACGGGGTTTCCAGTTCAAAACCGTCACGGGAGCCGTAGCTGATAGACGGGTACAGGAAACCGGTCAGGCGCTCTTTGCCAACTGGCACACGCAGGTAGGGCATGTAGATGACAGGTACATCCGCCACTTCAAAGCGGGCATTGTAGAGATCGGCAAAAGGCGAATCGGCTTCGCGTTCAATGCTGGTGGCCGAGAATTGCCAACTGCGATCCCCTGGCGGACAGGTGGTGTACGTGCCGTTTTTCAGGCGGTAGTAAGCGATGCCGTTTTTGACGATGCGCTCGGCTTCCCCTCGGCCGGGTTCACAGGTCATGTTGTAGACGGCATTATCCATCTCCGCATCTTCGGTATCCAGATTGCTTTGGACACGATCGGAATACACTTCCATACTGCCGTCATGGAAATACACGTGGCCTTCGGCGGTGACGATATTTTCTGGCTGATGGAACGTTGCGGTATCGGCCGCCACGGTACGGTTACCCTGACGCACGACCACATCACCGGAGTAGGTGACCTTCTTCTCGTTGAGCGCTTCTGCGCGATCAGCGGTGACTTTTACTGGCTCGTTATTGGGATCGGCCGGCATGTCTTTCGGCGCGATACAGACTCCACGGATCGCGGCCAGCTCGTCAGTGTCATCACTGATCGCAGGGTCGCCACTGATTTCATCATGGGAGGCCGGAGTTGCATACGCCATGGCTGGACCGAAGAGTGCCAGACTGATCATGGTGGCTAATAAACTGCGGGAGGTTGATGACATTTAACTAAACGTTCCTGTAAAAAAGTTTTCGTGCATGTATTATTGCGGGTCGGGTTTTCGCAAGCATTCCCGATAAATGCCAGCTATCATAATGCAAATTCAACCCGACGGCATCTTTTGGCGTCATGGAATCGGGTTCCACGCGGTAGAAATATTTCTAAATTTAGCAAATTACCAGAGAGTAGCGAATGCAGGTTTGGGGCAAAATTCTGGGGGCATTTTTTGGTTTCCTCCTTGGCGGACCGTTTGGTCTGTTGTTAGGTCTCTTTTTGGGTCATAAGTTCGATAAAGTCCGTTCAAATATTTACGGCGGCGGTTTTGGCGGTTTTACCTCCGGCGGTAATCAGGCCGATCGTCAGGCGGCGTTCTTCCATGCCGCGTTTGCGGTGATGGGGCATGTGGCCAAAGCCAAAGGCCGTGTGACGGCCGAAGAGATCCGAGTGGCCAGCGCGATCATGGATCGCATGGGCTTGCAGGGCGAATCACGCCGCCAGGCACAAGATGCGTTCCGAGAAGGCAAAGAAGAAGATTTCCCGCTGGAAGACGTGCTGGTGCGTGTGCGTCAGGCCAGTGCGGGACGTAGCGACTTGTTGCAGTTCTTCCTCGAAGTACAAATTCAGGCGGCGTTTGCTGATGGCACACTGCACCCGAGCGAACGACAGCTGCTGCATGTGATTGCGCGTATGCTGGGCTTCTCTGAGCGCCAGTTAGAGCAACGCTTGCAGATGCAGGAAGCGGCGTTTCGTTTCCAGCAAGGTGGCTTTCATCAGCAGTACCAGCAGCAGGGCGGTTTCCGTCAGGCGCCGACCCGCGATCAGTTAGCGGATGCTTACAAGGTGCTGGGGGTGAGCGCAGAGGCCACTGCACAAGAGCTCAAACGTGCTTACCGTAAGCAGATGAACGAGCACCACCCGGACAAACTGGCGGCCAAGGGCTTACCTCCTGAAATGATGGAGCTCGCCAAGCAGAAAACCCAAGAGTTGCAGGCCGCTTATGATCTGATTCGCAAGGAAAAAGGCTTCAAGTAAGTACACACTTACCTATCGTCATCAGTCAGCCAATAGATAGTACGAAAACGAAAAGCGGGAGGTCAGCCTCTCGCTTTTTTTATGCTCGTTTTCTGATAAGGCTCAGTACGGGTATCGTTAGCGCCAGAACCGGAACCAGAACCGGAACTGGAACCCAAATTAGAATCAGAGCCAGGGTGAGCTTCAGACCTGATGTTGAGGCTGGCCAGCGACAAAGGCATTGAGATTCGCAATGAGTTGGTCAGCCAGCGTTTGAATAGCGCTGTCCGATCCCCATGCCACGTGCGGGGTGAGCAGTAAGTTCGGCAAATCACTGTGGGCGAGCAAGGGATTATCCGCAGGTGCCGGCTCTTGGGTAAAGACATCGACGCCTGCACCGCCAATGCGTCCGTGTTTGAGCGCATCAATAAGGGCATGCTCGTCAACTAACCCGCCACGTCCGGTGTTGATCACAATGGCATGGGCTTGCATGGCGGCGAGCTCTGCTGAACCGATCAGGTTTTGGGTGTCTGGGGTGAGCGGGCAATGCAGGCTGATGGCATCGGCGGTGGCTAAGACGGTTTCAAACGGAACATACCCGTCACGGCAGGTCGTTGCCCCTTTGCGCTCGGCAACAATGACGGTCATGCCCACGGCGCGCGCTAAGGTGGCCATGGCTTGGCCTAAACTGCCGCTACCGATGATGCCGAGTGTAGTGCCACGAATATCGCCGATCGGATGGGTGAAAAAACAGAACTGGCCGGTTTCCTGCCAGCGGCCGGCCTGAATATCCCGGTGATAACCGAGCAGGTTACGCCGCAGCGCAAACAATATACCGAGGGCGTGCTCAGGAACTGAATCACTGGCGTAATCACGGATATTGCTGACGACAATGCCACGCTGGTGACAATAATCGAGATCGACATTGTTGGTGCCGGTTGCCGAGATGGCGATCATTTTCAGCTGTGGTAATTGGCTGAGGATGTCGCGGTTGAGTACCACTTTGTTGGTGATGGCAATGGTGGCGTGCGCTAAGCGTTTAACGACCTCTTGCGGCGCGGTGGCCGGATAGGCCTGCCAGTGATGGGGAAAAGCGGGTGTGGGGAGCGTGATGTGGGCGGGAATGGTATCCCGGTCCAGAAAGACAATGTGTTCCATAAGCGGTGGCTGAGGTTGAGAATGTGTGTACATCAGTAAACACGAACGTCCCCTCAGCCAGCAAGACTTAGCCTTTGGAATGGTGATCCGGCAGAGTCTTTTGTGATGCCTGCGGGAAAAATTCACACGGCGCAAACAGGTGCATGGGCTCACCGGTACGCGGGTGGAAGAAGCTCAGCTCGGCGGCGTGCAGTTGCAGGCGTGGTGCCATGGCTTTTGCTTCATCGTGGGCGTAGAAACCGTCGCCCAGAATCGGGTGTTCCAGCGCCAGCATGTGCACACGTAGTTGGTGTGAGCGGCCTGTCACCGGACGCAAGCGCACCAGGCTGGTGTTGTTGTCGCGGGCGACTACGTTGTAGTGCGTCACAGAGGCTTTGCCGTCTTCAAAACAGATTTTCTGCATCGGGCGGTTTGGCCAGTCACAGATCAGCGGCAGATCGACCGTGCCTTCATCGTTGGCCATCTCACCCCATACGCGGGCGTAATACACTTTTTCTGTCTGACGTTCACGGAACTGGGCTTTCAGTGCACGCTCGGCCGTTTTGTTCAGTGCCAGCACGATAAGGCCGGATGTGGCCATATCCAGACGGTGAATGATTTGGGATTCCGGGTAGTCACGCAACACGCGGGCGAAAATACTGTCGTGAAACGCCGGATCGCGGCCGGGGTTAGACAGCAGGCCTGAAGGTTTGTTGACGGCGATAATGTCGTCGTCCAAATAAAGGATATCCAACCACGGATCTTTAGGTGGATTGTAATCAAGCTCAGGTAATTTGTTCATCGCGCGTTTGACCATCAGAAATGAAGGGCGGCGATAATAGCACACTTGTGACCCCCTCCCAATGTTTCGCATGTGCGATAAGGAGAAGGCGGCGGCCGATGACAGGCATAAAAAAGCCGCCGAAAGATCGGCGGCGGGTTCGTTCAGTGTGATTGTCAGCGTGTTAGGGGATGTGTCGCAGGGCTGATTAGCCGTGGCTGACCACGATCAAACGCAGTGAGTCTAACTGTACTTGCGCTTTGGCAATGTAGCCGGTCAGTTCGTTGATCTGGTTTTCCAGCAGTTCCACCTCATCATCACGGATGTTCGGGTTCACGGCTTTCAATGCCAACAGGCGATCTAGCTCAGCGCGCAGAGTCACTTCCATCTCGGCTTTTGCCGCATCACGTACGGTGTGCAGCTCTTTCTCTACCGCTTGTTCGGCAAAGGCGATCAGGGTGTGAATGTCTTTTTGTACCGAGTTCACCAGCTTGCTGCCAAGATGGCGGTTTACCGGGCTCAGCTGACGGTTAAAGCCTTCAAATTCCACGTTGCTCGACAGGTTATTCCCCTTGGCATCCAGCAGTACACGGATCGGTGTGGCTGGCAGGAAGCGGCCAATGCCGGATTGCTTCGGTGCCTGTGCATCCACCACGTAGATCAGCTCCAGCAGCAGGGTACCCACTGGCAACGCTTTGTTCTTCAGCAAGGAGACGGCGGTGGTACCGACGCCTTCGCTCAGTAGCAGATCAATACCGCCCTGAATCATTGGGTGTTCCCAGCTGATAAAGTGCAGATCTTCACGCGACAGCGCCGTATCACGGTCAAAAGTGATGGTACAGCCGTCGTATGGCAGACCCGGGTAGCTCGCCACCATCATGTGCTCAGACGGTGTTACCACGATGGCATTTTCGCCTCTGTCGTCCTGATTCAGACCGATGGTGTCAAACAGACCCAAGGCAAATGTCACCAGGTTGGTGTCGCCGTCTTTGGCGCTGATTTGCTCAACCAGTGCCTGAGCTTTGTCGCCACCGTTAGAGTGGATTTCCAACAGACGGTCACGGCCTTGCTCGAGCTTGGCTTTCAGTTCCTGGTGCATCGCCGCACTGTCTTCGATCAGGCTGTTCAGAGCCTCTTCGCTTGGCTTGTCACTGGCCAGCAAGGTGATCAGGCTGTCGCTGAAGCGATCGTAAATCGCACGGCCGGTCGGACAGGTTTCTTCAAAGGCATTCAGGCCTTCGTTGTACCAGCGTGCCAGCAGCGCCTGGGATGTGCCTTCCAGGTGCGGCACATGAATTTCGATGTCACGTTTTTGGCCGATACGGTCCAGACGACCGATACGCTGTTCCAGCAGATCCGGGTTGTTCGGCAGATCGAACATCACCAACTGGTTGGCAAACTGGAAGTTACGGCCTTCAGAGCCGATTTCTGAACACAGAAGCACTTGTGCGCCCGCTTCTTCTTGGGCGAAGTATGCCGCAGCTTTGTCACGCTCGATGATCGACATGCCTTCGTGGAACACGGTGGCACGGATCCCTTCACGTTCACGCAGGGCTTGCTCCAGGATCAGGGCGGTTTGTGCACGGGCACAGATCACCAACACTTTTTCCTGACGGTTGGCTTTTAGCATATCCAGCAGCCAGTTCACGCGCGGATCGAAGTGCCACCATGTTGCTGATTCGCCCTCAAACTCTTGGAAGATGTCTTCAGGGTAAAGCAGTTTCACGGCTTTTTGCTCGTCGCTCATCTTGCCGCCCATCATGCTCGCGACACGCATCGCCGTCTGGTATTGGGTTGGCAATGGCAGCGGGTACATGTTCAGGTGACGTTGAGGGAACCCTTTGATTGCCGCACGGGTGTTACGGAACAGCACGCGGCCGGTACCGTGACGATCCATCAGGTTGTCGATCAGCTCATGGCGTACGGTTTCCTGCTGCTCGCTGTCCACATCATTGGCTTCGATAATGCGTAGCATCGGCTCAATGTCGCGCTCTGGCAGCAATTCCACCAAGGTGTTCTTGGCGTCGTTATCCAGTGTTTCACCTGATAGCAGGCGAGAGACCGCGTCAGCTACCGGTGCATACTGGCGTTCTTCTTCGACAAACGTTTCGTAGTCGTAGAAGCGATCCGGATCCAAAAGGCGCAGACGGGCAAAGTGGCTTTCATGGCCCAATTGTTCCGGGGTCGCGGTCAGTAGCAGGACGCCCGGTGTTTTTTCAGCTAGGGCTTCGACCACTTGGTACTGACGGCTTGGCTTGTCTTCGCTCCATTCTAAGTGGTGCGCTTCATCGACAACCAGCAGATCCCAATCGGCATCCAAGGCTTGTTCAAAACGACGACGGCTCTTGCGCAGGAAGTCCAGTGAGCACAGCACATATTGGGCAGTATCAAACGGGTTTGCTGCATCGGCAAAGGCTTCGACACAACGCTCTTCGTCAAAAATGGAGAAGTGCAGGTTGAAACGACGCATCATTTCGACCAGCCACTGGTGTTGCAGGGTTTCCGGTACCACGATCAGGATACGGTCGGCACGGCCCGCCAGCACTTGCTGGTGGATGATCATGCCCGCTTCGATGGTTTTACCCAGGCCCACTTCATCGGCCAGCAGCACGCGTGGTGCATAACGACGACCCACTTCATGGGCAATGTACAACTGGTGCGGGATCAGACCGGCACGCATACCACATAAGCCACGTTGCGGGCTCTTGTGCTGTTCGTACTGATTTTTCAGCGCGCGGTAACGCAGGGCAAAGCGATCCATACGGTCGATTTGGCCGGCGAACAGTTTGTCCTGTGGCTTATTGAAGCGGATTTGGTGGCTCAGGAAAATTTCACGCAGTGCCACGTCTTCTTCGCCAGTGTCGGTACGGGTACCGATGTAGGTGAAGACCCCGCCCGTTTCGTCGACACGCTCGACGTTAAGCGACCAGCCTTCATGGCTTTCAACCACATCACCGACATTGAACATTACACGGGTCACGGGCGCATCATTACGTGCGTACAAGCGGTTCTCTTCACTGGCGGAGAACATGAGTGTCACGGTTCTGGCATCGACAGCCATCACCGTCCCCAAACCGAGATCACTTTCAGTATCACTGATCCAACGTTGACCCAAAGCAAATGGCATAGTGGTTAAAACCTTCTAATTATTTGAAATTAAGGAGAATGCGAGCCGGTGCACTCACATTTTTGAACTACACTCAAGGTATTACCGTACAACAGGTTGAGCGTAACAGCCGGTGTTGGCTGACGTTGTCGGTATATAAGTGTAGCCAGAATCCGCACCGGTAAAAAAGGGGAGTAATGTTACTGCATGCCGTGAGCAAGGTCACGGTCAAAGTAGCAAGAAAATTACAAACTGAACCTGTCACATTTAGTTCATTGTCTCCGGTCTTTAATAGTAACCACTGCATGCTGGCACAGGTCAGTGATTCAACGGGCTCACCCGTTCTTTCGTTACCAAGGAGGTCCCTATGGATGATGCTGAAAGGAAAGTCTTTGTCCTAGACACCAATATTCTGCTCCATGAACCCCTCGCGATTTACTCCTTCAAGGAGCATGATGTCGTGATCCCGATGACGGTGCTCGAAGAGCTCGATCGGATCAAAGACAGTAAGCGCGATGTCTCCCGCGATGCCCGTATTGCCATTCGGGCGTTAGAAGCCATTTTTCACGATGCCACCCCTGAGCAAATTGCTGCCGGGATCCCCGTTAATAAACACAGTAATGCCGATGGCACCATTGCGATTTTTGCCGATTATGAAGTGAAAGAAACGGTGCATGCCTTTGCTGATAAGGCCGGTGATAACCGGATCCTCAACGGTGTGTTGTACCTGCAAACCCACTATGCCCCCCGTGAAGTGGTGCTGGTGACCAAAGACATCAACATGCGGCTGCGTGCCAAAGGAGCCGGGGTCTATCATGTGGATGATTACCGCAGCGATCAGCTGATTGATGATGTGAAGCTGCTGACCAAAGGGTTCTACCAGTTCGCCGGTAATTTCTGGGTGCGGGTGGGTGAGTGTCATTCAGAAAAGCGGGGACGCTCAACCCTGCATACTTTGCCGATCAATTTGTTTGATACGCCCTTTGTGAACCAATACCTGATTGATGAAAGTAAGGAGTTTGCCGCCCGCGTGCAGTCACTGGACAGCGATACGGTGACATTGAAAGACATCGGTCATGAACGCTTGATGCATCGTCAGGCCTGGGGGATCCACCCGAAAAATATCTATCAGGGCATGGCGCTGGATGCCATGATGGATCCGGACATTGATCTGGTCATTCTGACCGGTCCGGCTGGGTGTGGTAAAACCATTCTGGCGATGGCCGCCGCGCTTGAGCAAGTCATCGAAAAAAGCATGTATGACAAGATCATCGTGACCCGAAATACGCCGGAAATCGCCGAATCCATCGGCTATTTACCGGGTACCGAAGAGGAAAAAATGATGCCATGGCTGGCGGCGGTGACCGACACCATGGAAGCGTTGCACAAAAACGATGTGTGTACCGATGGCTCAATGAAGTACATCTTCGATAAAGCCAATATCCAATTCAAATCTATTAACTTTATGCGCGGCCGCTCGATCCAAAATGCCTTTGTGCTGTTGGATGAGTGTCAGAACCTGACCGCGTCGCAAATCAAAACCATCATTACCCGTTGCGGGGAAGGCACCAAGTTAGTGTGTTCAGGCAACTTGGCGCAAATTGACTCCAGTTATTTGTCTCCTGTGACCTCGGGCTTGACGTATATCGTTGAGCGTTTCAAAAACTTCGAGGGAAGCGCCAACATTTATCTCAATGGCGTGGTTCGTAGCCGTTTGGCAGAATTTGCGGAAGAAAATCTGTAATCGCCTATTGCTCGAATAGAGCGGTGTATCAATAAGGTGTATCAATAAAAAGGGGCGATGTCGCATGTACATTGCCCCTTGTGCTTTTTCTCTTGGTGCTTTTTTCGCTACTCGCTACTCGTCTCCATCCCCAAATAGCGTTTGAGCCCGGCATGTGTCGGCTGGGTGAGCAGGGCGTGTGTCTCGCCAAACACCTGAATTTCCCCGTCATCAATAAACGCACATTGATCGCTGATGGCCAGCGCATCGTCCGGGCTGTGGGTGATCATCAGCACCGTGATGTGCTGTTCGCGCGCCAGTGTCTGCACCAGTGCCAGCATCTCTTTGCGCAGCGCCGGATCAAGGGCAGAAAACGGCTCGTCCAGCAGCAACAGCGGACGCTGACGCAGCAGGCAGCGCGCCAACGCGACACGCTGACGTTGACCGCCAGAGAGTTGTTCCGGCAGGCGTGACAGGTATTCGCTCAGGCCGACCCGTGCTGCAGCGGTGGCCACATCGGCCTTGTCCTGTGCGGTTAAACGCAAGCCCGGATGACGACCCAGGGCGATGTTGTCGTGCACGCTCAGGTGCGGGAACAGATTGTGCTCCTGAAACAGCATCGACAGTGGGCGCTGGGCCGGGTGTTGCTGGTGCATGATCTCACCAGCGATCGACAAGGTTCCGCTTGCTGGGGCCAGAAAGCCCGCAATGAGCGCCAGCAGGGTGCTTTTCCCCGCGCCGCTCGGGCCGATGAGGGCTACGATGTCGCCCTGGTTAACGTGCAGATCAAAACACAGCGTTGTTTCCGGCTGGTGCGGTGCTGGGCGCGGATAGTGATAGCGCAATTGGCTCAGGGTTAGCATACAGGTTTCCGAATCAGTAGCTTTTCGACCAAGGTAAACAGGCCCAGGCTCAAGAGTAATAACATCAATGCCGTCACAGCGGCGGCATCCATCTGGTAGCTGCCCAGTAACTGGAACAGGTAGAGCGGTAATGTCTGGAAGTCATTGCTGCCAAACAAAGCAATCGCGCCGAGATCGCCCAGTGACAGGACAAAGCTGATCGCCAGCGCCTGCGCAATCGGGGCTCGAAGGGCGCGCCACTCAACCAGCCACAGACGGGTTAATCCACCCATGCCCAAGCTTTGGCAGAGCGGATCATAGTGCTGAGCCATGTGCAGCATCGGTTGGCTCAGGGTTTTGAGCACATAAGGCAGTGCCATCAAGGCATTGACGGCCACCACTACCCAAAAGGCCACTGAGAAGGCATCGGTAAACTGGCGCAGCAACAAGAAAATGCCGGTACTGAGCACCAGCCCCGGGGTGATCAAAATGATGGTGCCGATCAGCTCCAGTCCATCGGCTGCCCAGCGTTGACGGTGCATACGCCATTGACGGCTGGTCAGCAGGATCGCCACCCCGCCGGCAAACGCCAGCAAAGCGGCCAAAATGGCAATGCGCAATGATTGTCCTACGGCCTGCCACAACGCTGGGGCCTGCAGTTGGTGCAAGGTTTGTGGGTTGAGCCCGGCCATGACGACCGCCAACAGCGGAGGCAGTACCAAGAGGACGGCGAAGCCAATCCACACACTGTCCCAGCACCGGCTGGCCAGTGAGTCAAACTGCGGCGAGCGGGTATGCAGTGCCGAGGCGTGCGAGGTCGCTAACGGCTTGGCAAAGCGTTGTGTGATCAGCACTAAACTGCCACACAGCAGCATTTGCCACAGCGCCAGAATGGCCCCGCCGGCTAAATCAAAGTCGTAACGCAAGGCCTGATAAATCGCCAGCTCAATGGTGGTGGCTTGCGGGCCGCCACCCAGTGCCATGATGACCGCGAAACTGGTGAAGCACAGCATGAACACCAACCCGATCACATGCGGCAGCTGTTGGCGCAGGCGGGGCCAGGCGACAAATCTGAATTGTTGCCCGCTGGATAAACCCAGATGGGTCGCCAGTTGATGCTGTTGGTACGGAATGCCTTCCAGGCTCTGGTGCAGCAGACGTGTGGCCAGCGGCAGGTTCAAAAACACATGTGCCAGCAAAATGCCCTGCAACCCGTACAGTGAGAGATCCGGCTGCCAGCCCAGCGCATGTAAGCCATGCATTAACAGGCCGTTATTGCCGTAGATTGCCAATAAACCGAACACCGCCACCAGAACAGGCAGCACGAGGGTCATGGCAAAGAGACGCAGTAACAGCGCTTTGCCTCGAAACTGGCGACGTGACAGGGCATAAGCGACCGGGATCGCCGGCACGACACTGAGCAGGGTCGACAGCAACGCTTGAGTAAAGGAAAACCCGGTGACATGGCGCAGGTAGGGATCGTGCCACAGCGGCAAAATATCGAGGCTGTTGGCCTCAACGATTAACGCTCCTAAGGCGCTGATCACCAAGGTGATGATCAGCCCGGCACTGAACAGGCCGGGCAGTATAGCGGTAACGCGGTGATGCAAAGTGAGTGCCTACTATCGAGTGAGGGCTGATTGCCATTCACGGATCCAGCTACGACGGTGTTTAGCCACGTCGTCGGCGCTAAATTCCAGGGCTTTGCGCGGCAGCGACAGTTGCTCAAAACCGGCAGGCAGGGTTTGCGGGATCACCGGATACATCCAGTTGCCGGTCGGAATGTGCTCCTGAAAAGCAGGGGTCAGGATGAACGCCAGAAATTGATCGGCCAACGCCGGGTTATCGGTGCTCTTGAGCTTGGCCGCCACTTCCACTTGCAGGTAATGCCCTTCGCTGAAGTTTGCTGCTTTGTATTGCGTGTCTTTTTCCGCGATCAGGTGGTACGCCGGAGACGTGGTGTAAGACAGCACCATGTCCGCTTCCCCTTTCAGGAACATGTTGTAGGCTTCTGACCAGCCTTTGGTGACGGTGACGGTTTTCTTGGCCAGTTGCTGCCACGCGTCAGCGGCGTTGTCGCCGTATACCGACTTCATCCATAACATCAGGCCTTGGCCCGGGGTCGAGGTGCGAGGATCTTGGTAAATGATGCTCAAGTCATCGCGCTTCACCAGTTCATCCAGACTCTTTGGCGGGTTGGTCAGCTTAGTGCTGTTGTACACAAAGGCAAAATAGCCAAAGTCATAAGGCACAAACGTGGTGTCTTGCCAGCCATGGGGGATGGTCACCAAGCGGGTATCCACTTTGTGCTCGGCCAGCAGGCCGGTTTTCTTAGCTTCGCTGATCAGGTTGTTATCCAATCCCAGCAGTACGTCGGCTTGGGTGTTTTTGCCTTCCAGACGGACACGGTTAAGGATCGATACCCCATCGTCCAAGGCGATGAATTGCAGATCGCAATTGCACTGGGCTTCAAACGCTTTTTCAATCGCCGGGCCCGGACCCCAGTCGGAGGCAAACGAGCTGTAGGTGTACACGGTCAGGGTGTTTTTCGCCGCATCCTCGGTAGCGAAAGCAGGCATGGCGATAGCGCCGGTGAGCGATAAGGCGGCCACAGAAAGAGAAAGGGATTTTTTCACGGTGTGCTCCTGATACGCTTGCGTCCGGCAAGCGAGATAAATAAGGGGGCACAGGGTTGAGAGTTGCCCCAGCGTGTGGGCTGGCAGCAAAAAGTACGTATGACTTGTCTCAATTCCTACGCCAGTGCTAACTGGATCAGGTTCAGTGGGTTTTGCGTTTGCAATCTCAGCCCGTTTCAGTGACAGGGCTCCCCAATGAGAACGGCCATATTGTAATGGTGGGATCGGAATGTGGCTAGTACCGGGCGAGTGAGGTCAGTCACTTATTGGGCGTCATTGAGTTGCCAGTCGTAGTCATAACTGATCTGCTGCAACGTGATAGGCGCGCCGGTGCGGTAGCGGTTGAGGTGCTGTTGCAGCTCGCGTTGGGTGCCGAAGTCCTGCCCGTACCAGTCATAAATGGAGGACAAATGGACGCGATCACCGTCTATCTTGACGCCTTTATCACTGTTGATGAAGCGTTTGGCGGCCTGCTCTAACAAGGTGTCCGTGTTCGTGGCGGTAAAGGCGCGTGGCAGCAGATCCGGACAGCCCAAGCTGGCACAGTTCACCACGTAATGAATGCGCGGCTCACGCCAAATCGGGCGCAGAATGCGGTGCTCAATGTCATTGAGAGACAATGATTGTCCGTTAATGGTGAGCAATTTTTCATTCCAAGGACCGAAACTGAAAAAGCCGCCGATCTTGGTGATAGACGAGACGGGGTAATGCGCAAGGATCAGTTGCACGGTTTGCGCATTATAGAGATTGACCCAGTAGGCGAATTGTTCACGGCGATTGAGCTGACGGGGATCGATCTTGGCCATGTCGCGCAGGTAGCGGCTCAATGTGTATTTGTCGTCATCAGTGACGGCACTGTAGCGAAAGCGGGTTTGTTGTGGGGCAACGATCAGATAACGGTCCAGCAGCAGCTGCCAGCGTTGATGATCCACTTGTTGGGTGCTATTGGTTTGATGGGCTTGCCAGTAAGGCCACAAGTCGGCTTTCGGCGCGGCCAGAGCGGTCGTGCTAGATACGGTTAAGCCAAGGCACATTACAGCGAGTAACACGCGGTTACGCAGGACGGCGAAAAGGGCGCTGAAAAGAGCAACGGAAGATCGTTGTGTTGTGAGGGATACTGGGGGCATGGCGACTCCTTGCATGCAGTCTATAGGCCGAGAAAGGGATATGCAGATCAGAGACCGGACTTCTGTGAATGATCTTTCAGGTGGATAGCGAAGGACAGATAAAAACACGCCACCGAGCAGGCTCCGTGGCGTGTTGAGGCTTATGGGGTGTCGCTGGAATAACCGGGGTTAGGCCAGAAAGTGCGGAATATTGCGTTCATACTCGGCGATCTTGTCTTCATGTTGCAGCGTCAGGCCGATGTTATCGAGCCCGTTAAGCAAACAGTGACGACGGAATTCGTCAATCTCAAACGAGTAGGTGTTCCCGTCTGCTGTGACCGTCATCGCTTCCAAATCCACCGTGATGGTCGCCCCTTCGTTGGCGTCCACATACTGGAATAAGGCATCGACTTCCTGCTCTGTCAGGCGCACCGGCACCATTTGGTTGTTGATGCTGTTGCCGTAAAAAATATCGGCAAAGCTCGGCGCAATCATCACGCGAATGCCGTAATCGGCCAGTGCCCACGGGGCGTGTTCGCGGGACGAGCCGCAACCGAAGTTCTCGCGTGCCAGCAGAATGCTCGCGCCCTGGTAGCGCGGCGCATTCATCACAAATGCCGGATTAGGCTGCTGACCGGCATCATCCAGGAAACGCCAGTCATGGAACAGGTGCTGCCCAAAACCAAGGCGAGTCACTTTTTGCAAAAACTGCTTAGGAATGATCGCATCGGTATCGACGTTGGCGGCATCCAGCGGGACGACCAGACCTGTGTGTTGTTTGAATCCTGTCATGGTTACATTCCCTCTGTTAAGCCGGCATTGGTGCAGGTTCTAGTTCACGAATATCCACGAAGTGACCGGCACAGGCGGCAGCGGCTGCCATGGCGGGGCTCACCAAGTGGGTACGGCCATCACGGCCCTGACGGCCTTCAAAGTTACGGTTGCTGGTGGAGGCACAACGTTCGTGTGGCCCCAAGCGGTCATTGTTCATGGCCAGACACATGGAGCAGCCCGGCAGACGCCATTCAAAGCCCGCTTCAATGAAGATCTTATCCAGCCCTTCTTGCTCTGCCTGCGCTTTCACCTGCTCTGATCCCGGTACCACCAAGGCCTGTACGTTGGCCGCCACTTTGCGCCCTTTGGCAATGGCCGCAGCGGCGCGCATGTCTTCGATACGTGAGTTAGTGCACGAGCCGATAAACACTTTATCGACACTGAAATCGGACAGGGTTTTACCGGCTTCCAGCCCCATGTAGGCTAGCGCTTTGGCGGCGGACGCTTGCTCAACCGGATCGCTGAAATCGCTCGGTGACGGGATCGGCTGATCAACCGCAATCACTTGCCCCGGATTGGTGCCCCAGGTGACCTGCGGTTTGATGTCTTTAGCATTCAGTGTGACCACATGATCAAACTGCGCGTCGTCATCGGTTTTCAGGGTGTTCCAGTACGCCACAGCGGCGTCAAAATCGGCGCCTTGTGGCGAGAATTTACGGCCTTTGATGTAGTCGTAAGTGGTCTGATCCGGCGCAATCAAGCCGGCCTTGGCGCCCAGTTCAATGGCCATGTTACAGACCGTCATGCGGCCTTCCATCGACAGATCGGTGATGGCTTCGCCGCAAAATTCCACCACGTAGCCGGTACCGCCGGCCGCCGTGGTTTTGCCGATGATCGCCAGCACGATGTCTTTGGCGGTAATGCCTTCGGCGACCTTGCCGTTAACTTCGATTTTCATGGTCTTGGCGCGGGCTTGCTTGAGGGTTTGGGTCGCCAGCACGTGTTCCACTTCGGAAGTGCCGATACCAAAGGCCAGTGAGCCAAACGCACCATGCGTAGCGGTATGAGAATCTCCACACACAATGGTCATGCCCGGCAGGGTGATGCCCAGCTCCGGCCCCATGACATGGACGATGCCTTGGTATTTGTGGTTCAGATCGTACAGGGTGACGCCGAACTCTTCACAGTTCTTGGCCAGGGTCTCCATCTGGATCCGCGCCATCTCGCCCGAGGCATTGATGTCTTTGGTCTGGGTTGAGACGTTGTGATCCATGGTGGCAAAGGTCTTGCTCACCTGACGCACCTGACGGCCTTTTTCACGCAGGCCATCAAACGCCTGCGGTGAGGTCACTTCATGCACCAAGTGACGATCGATGTACAGGATCGGGTTTTCCCCTTCGGCGGCCACCGCCACGTGGGCATCGTAGACTTTTTCGTATAGCGTCTTGGGCGCTTTATTGTTCGACATTGCTCATTTGCTCCTTGTGACGGATTAGGCTTGGCGGATGTACTGGGCGATCTTGTCACCCATTTCGCTGGTGGTCAGGGCCGGGCGGCCACCGGCCAAATCCGCCGTCAGTTCACCGGCTTCCAGTGCTTGCGAGACCGCTTGCTCAATGGCACGCGCGGCCGCTTCTTCACCCAGGCTATAACGCAGCATTAGCGCGGCAGACAGAATTTGTGCCACCGGGTTAGCAATGTTTTTGCCCGCGATGTCCGGCGCAGAGCCACCCGCCGGCTCGTACATGCCAAACTTGTCTTGGTTCAGGCTGGCTGATGGCAGCATGCCCATGGAGCCGGTGATCATCGCGCACTCATCCGAGATGATGTCACCGAAAATGTTGGAGCACAGCATGACGTCGAACTGCGACGGATCTTTGATCAGCTGCATAGTCGCGTTGTCGATGTACATGTGGTTCAGGGTGACCTCTGGGTAGTCTTTCGCGACCTCTTCAACTACTTCGCGCCACAGAATCGAGCTTTGCAGTACGTTGGCTTTATCGATGGAGTAGACGTTTTTCTTGCGCAGCATGGCCGATTCAAACGCGATACGGGCGATACGTTCGATTTCATAGCGGTGGTATACCTCGGTATCAAACGCTTTTTCTTGCGGGCCTTCCCCTTCACGGCCTTTTGGCTGGCCGAAGTAAATGCCACCGGTCAGCTCACGCACCACTACGATGTCAAAGCCGCGCTCAGAGATATCTGCACGCAGAGGCGAGAAGGCTTCCAGACCGCTGTGGATTTGCGCCGGGCGCAGGTTACAGAACAGCTGGAAGTGCTTACGTAGCGGCAGCAGCGCACCACGCTCTGGCTGATCGTTCGGTGGCAGGTGTTCCCATTTCGGGCCGCCGACGGAACCAAACAGAATCGCATCCGCCGCTTCACAGCCTTTCAGTGTCGCCTCTGGTAACGGGCAACCATGGTTGTCGATCGCAATGCCGCCGACATCAAACTCGTGACACGCCAGCGTAAAGCCAAACTTTTCCTGTACGGCGTCGAGCACCTTGTGGGCTTGCTGCATCACTTCGGGACCAATACCGTCACCCGGTAGAACGGCGATGTTATATGTACCTGCCATGGTTATACTGTCTCCATTTGGGATTTCTGTTTAATTTCTGCAATTTGATCGGCGCGATGAATGCTGTTGATCACGTGAAGCAAAGCTTGGCCGGACGCTTCAACAATGTCCGTCGCCAGACCGGTACCGTGGTACTTGCGGCCTTTGTAGTTGGCGATGATGTCAGCCTGACCCAGACCGTCTTCCCCTTCACCTTTGGCGGTGAGATCGAACTTATCCAGTACGATGTCGTAACCGGTCAGGCGGTAGATACACTGATACAGCGCATCGACCGGACCGTTACCGACGGCCGCTTCACATTTCTCTTCATCACCACACTGTAGTTTGATGGTGGTGGTGGCCATGACGCTGCCTGACTGCACACTGAGGTAGTTCATCTTGTAGTGATCGTCTTCCTCGCGCAGGTTGGCAAAGTGCATCAGCGCTTCAAGGTCGTAATCAAACACCTGGCCTTTGCGATCCGCCAGTTTCAGGAAGTCGCTGTACAAGGTGTCCAGATCGTATTCTTTATCGGTGTAACCCAGTGCGTCCATGTGGCTTTTCACCGCCGCGCGGCCCGAACGGGACGTCAGGTTCAGTACCTGATTTTTCAGGCCGATAGACTCAGGGGTCATGATTTCGTAGGTGTTTTTGTTTTTCAGCATGCCGTCCTGGTGAATGCCGGACGAGTGGCTGAAGGCATTGGCGCCGACAATCGCTTTGTTGGATTGCACCGGCATGTTACACAGCTGGCTGACCATCTTGCTGGTGCGGTAGATTTCGTCATGCTTGATGTTGGTGTGCACGCCCAAAAACTCCGCGCGGGTTTTGATGATCATGGCGATCTCTTCCAGTGCGCAGTTACCGGCGCGCTCACCGATGCCATTGATCGTCCCTTCGACCTGACGGGCGCCCGCCTGTACAGCGGCCATGGAGTTGGCCACCGACATGCCCAAATCATCGTGGCAATGGACGGAAATGATGGCCTGATCGATATTGGGTACGCGGTTAAACAGCTGAGCAATAATGCCGCCAAATTCATTGGGCAGGGTGTAGCCGACGGTGTCGGGAATATTGATGGTACGGGCACCGGCTTTGATGGCCGCTTCAACCATGCGACACAGGTTATCGATCGGGGTACGGCCGGCATCTTCACAGGAAAATTCCACATCATCGGTGTAGTTACGGGCCCGTTTAACCGCCGCGATCCCCATCTCGATCACGTCATTATAGCTGCGGCGCAGCTTGTCCTGTACGTGTACGGTAGAGGTAGAAATGAAAGTATGGATACGAAAGGCGTCAGCCACTTTCAGGGACTCTGCCGCCACGTCGATGTCTTTGGCGACCGCACGGGACAGGGCACAGACGCGGCTGTCTTTGATGTGCTTGGCAATGGTCTGTACGGACTCAAAATCCCCCGGTGAGGACACCGGAAAACCCGCTTCAATCACGTCAACCCCAAGGCGCTCGAGGGCGTAGGCAATCTGCAGTTTTTCTTTTACCGTCAAGCTGGCTGACAGTGCCTGCTCCCCATCGCGTAGTGTGGTATCGAAAATAATGACCTGATCTTTCATTGCGACATCCTTTCTTTAGCCTGCCTGTTTGGCGTTGTCCGCATCCTTTGCGCCGGCTTTGCAATATGAAAAAACCCGCGCAGTTGGCGCGGGTTTTTTGAAATCTTAGTGGTGTTCCTCACCCATAAGCTACCCGCGCGATTACGTCACGATAAGGAGGAGGCTTAGGAGAAGAGAGAAACGTGTTTTCATCATTGTATGGTTCCGTTGACGATTGTTGATGGAATCTGTTGATCGAAAAACCCACTGGTTGGTTAACAAATGAATACCAAATCGCGCGCTATATCGTCAACTGTTAATTGCATGTTTATTTTCCTTTCTCGGTTATTCTTTTGAATGTTAATAATATTAATGACTGGTCATGCCAGTGTTGTTTGGCGCGGTGTGCGGGGAAATGGCCGGTTTTCCGTGAACAGGCGCGATACAGGGTGAGCCACGTAAAATTAATCACTTGATTGAAAAGCACGGAATTAATCCGGTTTTTTACGGTTATCGTATAGTTAAAATTAAACAAATGATTAATTAATACGACATGCATAATCGCACACCAGTTAACCGGTGTGCCTCAGGAGTACACATGGCAGGAAAAGCAGGGCGTCCAACCGGGGCGTCAGATGCACGAGAACGCCTGATTGAGGAAGCGCGTCGTTTGTTTGTCAGCCTGCCTTACAGCAAGGTGTCGACACGCATGATTGCGGCACGGGCGGACGTGAATGTCGCGTTGATCCGCTATTACTTCGGCCATAAAGCCGGGTTGTACGAGACCATGCTGCGGGAAACCATGGCCCCCGTTCAGCAGCAGTTACAGACCATGATGACCCAGGGGGATTTTGCCTCGATCGTCGATCTGTTGCGGACCTATTACCGGATCATGGCGCCCAATCCGGACATGCCCAAACTGGTGGCGCGGGCGATGATGATGGAGCCGACCGATCTACAGCGTCAGACCATGGAGCGCATTTTCAGCGAAACGGCTCGTCCCGCCATTGAGCGCATTTTTATTCAGCTGCAAGCGCAGGGGCAACTGCATCCTGACATCTGTCCGGATAAGGCGCGCATGAGCTTCATTAGCCTGATGATTTTTCCGTTTCTGATCCCGCCCTCGATGCTGCAATTGCAGGGAATTGAGATGGATGAAACGTACTTAGCCGAATTAGCCGAGCATAATGTCAAACTGCTGACTCATGGCTTGTTGAAACCCAAGGAAGAGGGATAACCATGTTAACACCACGAAAACGCTTATTAGTACCGGCCGCCCTGCTGGGTGTGCTGATCCTTGTGCTGGCCGTGGTGTTACGTCCCACACCGGCCAATAAACCTTCGGTGTCACGCAGCCGGGCTGTCGATGTGATTGCCTTGCAGCAACAACCGCTGGCGCCGCAGGCCATCGGCTTTGGCCGGGTGGCCCCGAAAGTGGAATGGCAGGCCATTGCCGAAGTGACGGGTAAAGTGGTGTACCGCCATCCGGATCTGGAAAAAGGCCGGGTGATGGATGCCGGCACGGTATTGCTGAAAATCGATCCGCTGGATTACGAGTTGCGTCTAGCGCAGGCGCAGGCAGATGTCAGTGCCACTCGCGCCCAGCTCGCCAAACTGGTGCAGGAAGAGAAAAACCTGCGTACGACCTTACGGATTGAAAAGAACCGTTTGGCGATCAGTCAAAAAGAGCTGGCCCGTAAGCAAGAGCTTAAGCGTAAAGGGCTGACCTCTCAGTCGGCGGTGGATTTGGAGCAGCAGGCGATGCTGGCGAATCAGAAAGCCCTGCAGGACATTGAAAACCAGTTGATTGTGTTGCCGAACGAGAAAAAGGTGACGCAGGCACAGCTGGAAGTGAACCTTTCCCGTGTGGATGAAGCGCAGCGGGCGTTGGCCAAAACCGTGATCACCTTGCCGGTGGATGCGCGCATTTCCAGTGTGCACATTGAGCAGGATCAGGTGGTTAATAGTCAGCAGACCATGGTGCTGGCGCACGGTATTGAAGCGGTGGAAATCGATGCACAGATCGCCTTGCATGACATGCAGGTGCTGGCCTCCAGCCTGACCCAGTACACGGCGCACAGTGATGGGCGCCCGCGTGCGGATCAGCTTGATTTTACCGCCTCAATTGCCTTATCGAGCGGTGATTTTACCCAGCGCTGGCCGGCAAAAGTGGCACGGATCAGCGATACCGTCAGTGCCAATCAGGCCACCGTCGGGGTGATATTGGAAGTGCAGCAGGACTACAGCCAGTTGTCACCGGAATCGGCGCCGCCACTGGTCAACGGCATGTTTGTAGAAGCAGAGCTCACCGGTCAGCGCAATAACCATTGGGTGATCCCCGAGCGGGCGCTGCATGGCAACCAGGTGTATGTGAATACCGCAGACAACACATTATCCATTGTACCGGTCACGGTGTTGTTTCGCCGGGATGGGCAGGTGGCGATCAGCGGTGAACTGCAAGACGGGCAATGGGTGGTGGTGAACGATCTGTTGCCGGCGGTGGCGGGGATGGCCTTACAAGTGGTGACCCGCAACGGTGAACCGGAACGGCCACAAGCGAAGGCTCCATCTCAAGTCCCTCAAGCTCCTCCCACGCCCCAAGCTCCCCAAACGCCTAGTGAGACGCAGGAGTCGCAGCCATGATCCGGTATTTCTCACGCCATCCGACGGCTGCCAATCTGCTGATGCTGACCCTGTTGCTGGTGGGGTTGGTGTCCCTGCCGAAAATCAAACGGGAAACCTTTCCTGAATTTGCCCCGCCTTACATCATTGCCTCGGTGGTCTACCCGGGCGCCTCGCCGCAGGAGGTGGAAGAAAGCCTCTGTATGCGGATGGAAGATGCGGTCGACGGGCTGGCCAATATTGTCGAAACCCGCTGTGAGGCGGTAGAAGGCTCGGCCTCACTGATCCTCAAGCTCACCAACAGCGAGGTGGTCGCGCGCATGCTGGTGGATGTGCAGACCCAAATCAACGCCATCAATGACTTCCCGAGTGAAATTGAATCCCCCGTGGTGCGGGAGCTGGACTGGAACGAGCCGGTGGTGGATGTGGCGATCAAAGCCGATACCAGTTTGCCGCACCTCAAAGCTTACGCCGAGCAACTCAAGCGCACGCTCAAATTGGATTACGGCGTCTCACTGGTGGCGGTCAGCGGTTTTTCCGATCACCAGTTGCGGGTTGAGCTCGATGAAATCGCCCTACGTCAGCTCGGGCTGAGTGTGAATGACATCGCCAACAAGATCAGCCGCCAGAACATCAAATTGCCCAGCGGCAGCATTGAAACACAAGATCGCAACCTGCTGCTCCGCTTTGATGAGCAGAAAATCACGCCAGAGACCCTCGCCCATACCGTGATTGGCGCCGACAGTGCCGGGGCGGTGATCCGCTTGGGAGACGTGGCGACCATTACCGATCGCTTTGCGCTGGACGAGCAAAAGGTGCTGTTTGACGGCACGCCATCGGCTATGCTCAAAATCAGCAAAAACAAAGCCGATGATGCATTGCGGATCAAAGAGCGGGTGGCGGCCTTTGTGGCGGCGGAAAATGCCCGCGCGCCCACAGGGGTGACGTTAACCCTGACCAACGATCTCTCTTCGTTGTTGTGGGATCGCCTGACCATGATGGTCAAAAATGGCTGGCAGGGCGTGGTGTTGGTGTTTGCGGTGATGTGGCTGTTTTTCTCGCTGCGCTACTCGTTTTGGATCGCCGCCGGCTTACCGGTTGCGTTTCTGGGCAGCCTGTATTTGATGTCGGCGTTCTCGTTGTCCATCAACATTATGACCCTCGTCGGGTTACTGATGGCGATCGGGATCATGATGGATGATGCCATCGTGATTTCCGAGTCCATTGCCTCGCATTTGGATCGCGGCCAGAAGGTACAGGATGCGGTCTATAACGGGGTGAAGAAAGTCATGCCCGGCGTGGTGTCGTCGTACCTCACTACCATCTGTATTTTCGGCAGCCTGATCTTTTTGCAAGGGGAGATGGGGGCGGTGCTGCGCGTGGTGCCGCAGGTACTGATTCTGGTACTGACCCTGAGTCTGGTGGAAGCCTTTCTGATCTTACCCAATCACTTAGCGCATTCGCTGAAAAAAGAGCAAAAGAGCACGCCGCCGCCCCGTTGGAAACAACGTTTTCTTACCCGTTTTGAACATTTTCGTAATGTGCATTTGGTGCAGGCGGTGACGTGGGTGGTGACCTGGCGTTATGCCTTTGTCGGCGGAGTCATCGGGTTGCTGTTTGCGTCGGTGGCATTGCTGGCCGGTGGCGGGCTGAAGTTTGTCGGGTTTCCCGAGCTGGATGGGGATATTGCCGAAGCGCGGATCATCTTGCCGCCGGGGGCGACACTGGCTCAAACCGAAGCCGTGGTCAGTGTGGTGGTGGCAGCGGCTGAGCACTTGAGTGTCAGTTGGGGCGATCGTAATGAAGATGGCGTGCCCTTGGTGAAAAACATCACCGAGCAATTTAATTTCAATGCGGACGCGGATGAGAGCGGCCCCCATGTGGCGACGGTACGGCTGGATTTGCTCAGTGCAGAAACCCGCTCCAGCCTGATTGACGATTTCATTGAGGCGTGGCGCGAAGAAGTGGGCGTACTGGCCGAGCCGGTGGCCTTGGTGTTCAAGCAGCCAATGATGGGGCCCGGCGGGCGGGAAATTGAAGTGCGGATGCAGCATGACGATGTGCACATGCTCAAGGCGGCGTCTATCGACACCCAGGCGTTCTTCAATCAGTTTGCCGGTGTGTCAGGTGTGCTTGATGACATGCGCATGGGCAAGCCGGAAGTGTTGATCCGCTTGCGACCAGGGGCGGAGGCTTTCGGTATTGACGGGCAGATGATCGCCTCGCAATTGCGTGCGGCCTACTTCGGCCAGACGGCGGATGAAATCCAGATCGGGCCGGAGAATATCGACATTGAAGTGATGTTCAATAAAGCCCGGGCAGCAGATCTGCAAACACTGGCCAGTTTTCCGATCATTTTGGCCGATGGCAGCCAGATCCCGTTAGCTTCAGTGGCGGTGCTGGAGCGTCAGCGGAATTTCGTCCGAATCCAGCGTATTGATGGGTTACGGACCTTGAGCGTGTACGGGGATCTGCAGGAAAGCGTGGTGAGCGCCAATGAAGTGCTGCGCCAGTTCCGTACCGATTTGATGCCGCAGTTGAAGCAGCAGTATCCGGGCCTGCGGTTTGATTTTGAAGGGGCGGCAAAAGACACCGCAGAAACCGGCCAGTCCATGTTGACCGGCTTTCTGCTCGGGATCTTCGGGGTGTTCGTGATCCTCAGTTTCCAGTTCCGCAGTTATTTAGAGCCGTTTGTGGTGCTGCTGGCGATCCCTCTGGCCCTGATCGGGGTGTTCTGGGGGCACTGGTTACTCGGCCATCCGCTCAGTATGCCCAGCATGATGGGCTTTGTGTCGCTGGCCGGGGTGGTGGTGAACGATTCCATTTTGCTGGTGCAGTACATTCGCCATCATTTGGATGACGGCGAGGATATTCAGCAAGCGGTGGTGATGGCGAGCCGGGAGCGTTTCCGGGCGGTCTTTCTGACCTCGCTGACCACGGCAGCCGGTTTGCTGCCGTTGATGCTGGAAACCAGCTTGCAGGCACAGGTGATCAAGCCGCTGGTGATTTCCATTGTGTTCGGGATATTCACCTCCACGTTGCTGGTGCTGTTTATGATCCCGGCCGCCTACGTCATTCTGGCGGATTTCAAGCTGGTCCATCGGCATGAAAAACTGCTGTCTGCCTAGCCCAAGCTGGCCGAGCGACGCGATGCAAAGGACTAGGCGACAAAAAGGACGTGACGTGTGATACAGGGAGGGCGATTGTCATTGTCCCTCCCTGAAAGCGTCACGGTCTTGTCATTATCCTTCCCTACGCTTACAGCATGACTTCCGGTGAGGGAATGAGGATGACGTTACTGACACCTATCCAGCGATGGGATTATGCGTTTTCTGAGCGCTGTTTGTGCCACCGTTTCAATGGACAAGTTGCCCAAATCAGTCGGGCGGTCTCCCATACTGGCGACGGGCATTTGTATGTCTTGTTTGCCCTGCTGATTGTCTGGCTCGATCCGGTTCAAGGTACCGATGTGCTCACCACCGGACTGTGGGCCTTCGCCCTGGAGCTGCCCATTTACCTGCTCCTTAAAAACAGCGTGAAACGCGCCCGTCCTTCCACCTTGCCCTGCTTTATCCAACCGTCTGATCAATACAGTCTGCCATCCGGACATACCGCCGCTGCTTTTGTCATGGCATCGCTGTTGACGAGCTTTTATCCCGACACGGCGTGGTTTATCTGGCCATGGGCGGTGGCGATTGGCTTGTCGCGGGTGCTGCTCGGTGTGCATTACATCACTGACATTGTCGCAGGCGTCGCATTGGGCTGGGCGTGTTTCGCCGTCGTGAGTGGATAAGGAGCCGGTATGAAGATCCTTTATGGCGTACAAGGAACCGGTAACGGGCATATCTCACGGGCGCGGGAAATGGCGCGGGCCTTTGCTTCGCTCGGCATGACGGTGGATTTTCTGTTCTCCGGCCGTGAGCCCAGTCAGTACTTTGATATGGACTGCTTTGGTGATTACCGCACCGGAGAAGGGCTGACCTTTATCACGGAGCAAGGGCAACTCAACCAGTGGAAGACGCTGCGTCATAATCGCCCGATGCACTTTGTACACGATGTCAGCCAGCTGGATGTGTCCGGTTATGATGTGGTGTTGAATGATTTTGAGCCGATCAGTGCGTGGGCGGCGCAGCGACATAAGGTGCCAAGTGTGGGCCTCAGCCATCAAAATGCCTTTCTGTATGATGTGCCGACGGTAGGGCAGTCCTGGCTGGACGCGATGATCACCCGTCATTTTGCGCCGACCCAGCATGCCATTGGCCTGCATTGGTTTCACTTCAATAAAACCATTTTGCCGCCTATCGTCCCTGCGCTGTCTGAGCCGGTCAGCAATGATCGCAGCATCTTGGTGTATCTGCCGTTTGAAGATCTGGCGGCAGTGGTGATTTGGCTGCGCCGTTTTTCCTCTGTCACGTTTGTCTGTTATCACCCGCAGGTGCAGGCGGATCGGGAAGAAGGCAATGTGCGCTTACGCCGGTTAGATCGGGCGGGCTTTCATCATGCCATGCACCGCTGTGGCGGGGTGATCGCCAACGGTGGCTTTGAGTTGCCGTCGGAAGCCATTCGATTGGGGAAGAAGCTGTTATTGAAGCCCTTGCAAGGCCAGTATGAGCAGCAAAGCAATGTGATGACGCTGGAGATGATGGGCCTGGCGCAGGCGATGCATTATTTGGATGCGTCTGCCCTGCACCGTTGGCTGGCCAGTGATGCCGCCGGGCAGGTGGTGCTCCCGGATGTGGCGATGGGACTGGCCAAATGGGTACAGCAAGGGGAGTGGAAAAACCATAACGCCTTGTGGCTGGCATTGTGGCAGCAGGTGGAGTTTCCCGATGTGACCCAAGACGCACTGACCGATTTTGTGCAGGGCGGCACCCCTTCCCGTCAGTCTGCGATTACGACCCTGTAAGCGGCCTTTTACAGCGCGCGTTATACTGTATAGGTATGGCGTGAAGTGGAAAATAAGGCGTTTCGCTGTGTGACGGCGCAGAATGTCGTATTTGCTTACATTTACCCCCGCCATGCCTTGTCTGTCGCCGCTCGGTGCGGTGTCTGGTTTCCAATTCTGGTCTTACCAGCATAATGACAAATTTGTGAGAATACAGAGTTGCCTTTTTTTCCATCAAAGGTAGACTCCCTGCGGAATAGGCTTACAGGTGTAAGCCAGATTGGCAGAGTAGTTATGGCTAAACGTGAATTTCATATCGTCAACCGTATCCGTTCGCAAATTGAACGTCTCGGTGGACAGGTAGCATTGCGTCATCAGGTTGAAGGTAAGTGGCAAGATATCAGCTGGACCGAGTTTGGTCAGCAGATCCACCAACTGGCCGTGGCAATGCTTGGGCATGGCCTGAATATTCAGGACAAAGTGGGGATCTTCTCCAACAACATGGCACGCTGGACCGTGGCGGATTTTGCGACGCTCTACAACCGTGCTGTAACCGTGCCAATTTACCCAACGAATACCCCACAACAAGCCGCGTACATTATCAATGACGCCGGTATTCGTATCTTATTTGTGGGCGAGCAAGCGCAGCTAGATGCCGCGATTGCCATTGCTCCTGAGTGTCCGCAGCTGCAACACATCGTTGTGATGAGCGAGAACGTGACACTGACTGAACACCCATTGGTGATCAGCTTTAATGACTTTGCGGCACTGAGCAGTGCGCAAGCCGAAGCCGAATTGGCAGCGCGTCTGGCAGATTTCGCCATGGACGATCTGCTGACCCTGATCTATACCTCAGGTACCACCGGCACACCAAAAGGCGTGATGCTGGATTACGCGAACATTGCCTCGCAGTTGGAAGCGCACGATCAGACGCTGGCACTGGAAGAAGGTGATGTGTCGCTGTGTTTCTTGCCCTTGTCACACGTGTTTGAGCGCGCCTGGACTTTCTACGTGCTGCACCGTGGTGGTATCAACTGTTACCTGTCAGACACCAACTTGCTCAAAGAAGCCTTGGTGGAAGTGAAGCCAAACGTGATGGCAGCGGTGCCACGCGTGTACGAGAAGCTGTATTCAGCGGTACACGATAAAGTGTCGCGCGCACCGGTACACCGTAAGATGATCTTCACCTGGGCGGTGAACATGGGTGCCCGCATGGCACTGGCGCGTCAGGAATGCCGTGAGCCGTCGTTCATGCTGAAGAAGAGCTACGCACTGGCAGACAAATTGGTGCTGTCTAAACTGCGTGCACTGTTGGGTGGCCGTATCAAGTTCATGCCATGTGGTGGCGCGAAACTGGACGCGACCATTGGCCGTTTCTTCCATGCTATCGGCGTTAACGTGAAGCTGGGTTACGGCATGACTGAAACCACCGCGACCGTGTCGTGCTGGGATGACAAGTGTTTCAATCCGGACTCTATTGGCATGACCATGCCGGGGGCGGAAGTGAAGATCGGTGAAGACAACGAGATCTTGGTGCGTGGTCCGATGGTGATGCGTGGTTACTACAACATGCCAGAGGAAACTGCCAATAACTTCACCGCTGATGGCTTCCTGAAAACCGGTGATGCCGGCTATATCGATGAAAATGGCAACCTGTTCATTACCGATCGTATCAAAGAGCTGATGAAGACCTCGGGCGGTAAATACATCGCACCACAGGTGATCGAAGGCGCGATTGGTAAAGATCACTTCATCGAGCAAATCGCCGTGATCGCGGATACCCGTAAGTTTGTATCGGCGTTGATCGTACCGTGTTTCGACACACTGGAAGAGCATGCCCGTGAGCTGAACATCAAGTACCACGACCGTCTGGAGCTGATCAAACACAGCCAGATTGTGGAGCTGATTGAAAAGCGCGTCGTGGAACTGCAAAAAGATTTGGCGCGTTTTGAGCAAGTGAAGAAATTCACCCTGCTGCCAAGCGCGTTCTCGATGGACAAGGGCGAACTGACCCCGACGCAGAAACTGCGCCGTAAAGTGATCCAGGATCGCTACCATCAGGAAATCGAACGTATGTACGAAGAGAGCCACAAGAAAGCCCACTAAGCGGCTTTGTGCTTCGGCGTTACACAGAAAAGAGAGTGCTTCGGTACTAATGCCGTTCACTTAAGGT
>NZ_LDOV01000044.1 GCF_001029435.1 Photobacterium aphoticum
CTCTACTGATGGGGCCGGAGCAGCATCAGTATCCACCAATGCACTGTCGCTGGCTTCTGGGGATTTATTGCCAGCTGGATCAGTCACTTGCGCGGTCACATCAACGCGATCACCGTAAGGAGGAACTTCGACAAAGATGCCGTTATCCAGATCATCCTGCGTCACTTCGCGCTCAAAAATGACGTTACCTGCACCATCTGTGATCGTGATGATATCGCCGACCGCCGTATCAGCCGCCAGCGTCACTTTGGCGGTTACAGTACCGTCTGTACCCAGCTCGTCACTGTTGTAGACGCCATCACCGCTTGTATCGCCTTGCAGTTCAACCGTTGGGGCTGATGCTGCATCAGTGTCTACTAATGCACTGTCGCTCGCTTCTGGGGATTTATTGCCTGCTGGGTCAGTCACTTGCGCGGTCACATCAACGCGATCACCATAAGGAGGAACTTCAACAAGAATGCCGTTATCCAAGTCATCCTGCGTCACTTCACGCTCGAGAATGATGTTGCCTGCGCCGTCTGTGATCGAGATGGTATCACCGACCACCGTGTCAGCCGCCAGGGTCACTTTCGCCGTCACAGTACCGTCAGCGCCTAGTTCGTCGCTGTTGTAAACACCGTCATCGTTGGTATCGCCTTGCAGTTCGACCGTTGGCGCGGATGCTGCATCAGTGTCCACCAATGCGTTATCGCTGGCTTCTGGGGATGGGTTGCCGGCAGCATCTACGACCTGCGCGGTGACTTCAACGTTGTTCCCTACAACAGACACTTCAACCTGGATACCGTTATCCAGATCAGCCTGCGTGATTTCACGGTCAACAAGAACAGTACCGTCGGTATCTTTAATGATGATACGGTCGCCGACTTCAGTGCCCGATGCCAGTGTCACTTCAGCTGTGACGGTGCCATCGGCACCCAATTCTTCGATGTTATAAACACCATCACCGTTGGTATCACCCAGCAACGATACCGATGGTGCAGGGGCTGCCACATTATCAATGCCCACGCTGTCACTGACCTCCGGTGACACGTTGCCAGCAGGATCGGTGATTTGCGCAGTCACTCCTACCTGAGTACCACTACCAACCGGTACTTCAACGTGGATGCCATTGTCTAAATCATCTTGCGTCACCGTCTTATCTAACAGCACATTACCGTCTGCATCTTTGACGATGATTCGATCACCAACTTCCGTGCCAGGCGCTAACGTCACTTCAGCTGTAATCGTGCCATCAGGGCCAATTTCATCGATATTAAAGACACCATCACCATTGGTATCACCAATTAACTCAACGCTTGGCGCTGGACAAGTAATATCCGCATCAGGTGCTGTTTCCGACGCCAAATCAGACGTGTTACCTGCTGCATCCGTGATCTGTGCATCGACGGTTTCGTTAGGTGTCACTTGAATATCCACTTTACCGGCGGCTATCTCATCGTCGGTTAATGTATGCTCGACACCGTTAATTACTAGCTTATCTTTGGCAGGATCAAAATCATCCGGTAACGTCACCGTCGCGGTCACTGTACCATCAGGCCCCAATTCGGCTTGGTTATAAATCCCATCTGAACCCGGGTCTTCAAATGTAATGGTTGGCGGCGTTGCTACCGTATCGATGATAAGAGGGTCATCTAATTCATTGGAAGCCGTATTACCTGCACCATCGGTGACAGTGATCGTGACATCATATTCACCATCTTCGAGGGGTTCAGAAGGAATAAACTCCCAACCATTTTCAGTTTCAACAGCTTCACCCGTGATGGTGCCTGAAGGCCCCGTCAAGGTCACTTCAACATGTACAACGTCATCATCGACATTGCCAATATCCAGAGACGGTTGCGTCACATTCGTGGTTTGGTCGTCTTTATCACCACTGTTGGAATCAGGATTCAACGATACGGTCGGCACACTGATGTCTGTATCAACCTCATAAGAGATAGTGTCTTTTACATCGCTGTCTGTCGCCAACTCCGCTGAAACTTCAGTGTCTTGTGCTAGCTGTGAACCAGGGACATCCACAGAAAAATTGCCGTTCTCATCAACCGTAGCGGTATAGGTCTGATCGCCAACGGTAACAATCACTTGTGTACCAGGCTTCACCGAATCAGAAACTGAACCGGTAATCGTGATCATTTGCGCCGTTTCTGCATCATTAATGATATTGTCGGCGGTGATCGGCCCATTCAATGTGATCGAAAAAGCAAGCGCGTCTTCATCAGACGAACCTAAATCCTTCAGTTCAGAATCATAGCCATCGGCAAAATTGTTATTGGTATCAAAACCAGCATCTGCGATGGTTTGGCTATTGAGTCGCTCAATTTCAACAAACCCGGCATTCGTTGATGAAACCCCCAGGCCCGCAGCAGGTGCTTCAAAATCTTCTGTTGGATCAGCACCCGCGAGAATCGCATCTTGTAAGCGTGCAATCTCATCATCAGACGTCAATGTTTTCGCCACAAAACCACGGTTATCGTCATCACACGTTGCGCATTGGCCAGCGACACGGAACTGACCGCCGGATGAATGGATTTCATACTGAGCACCGGACAGACTTACCACAACCGAACCGGCAGGAATAAGATCACCCGATTTTACAAAGATCTGCGCACCATTCGCATCGACGTAAAAAACGCGGCCTTCTACGTTTTCGACGACCGCAGTTTTAGAAAAGGTTTGTAATTCCATAAAAATCCATCCATCTTACTCAGTCACGAACGATTGTGACTTTGTGATATATCCCTGATAACCATCCACACCAAGCTCAATAAATTTCGCTTTCTGAACGTTATTTTCAATTCTTGTCGCATAAACATCGATATCGAGGTTATGCGCTGACTTAATAATTGCTTCTATCAGCTCTGCACATGATTGCTGACGTGATAGCATTGACACATATAAATAATCCAGCTTCACATAATGTGGCTTATACTGCACCACTACATTAAGCGATTTATAATGTCGTCCAAAATTATCCACCCCCCAAAAGAGGCGATATTTATTCAAGATTGCCACAAATTCAGACACTGTTTGCCCAAAATGTATAAAGGCATTTTCTGGTATTTCGAATGTACAGTGACGAAATGCATCTTTATTCTTCTGTAACTCAATATCGAACCAGTCTACAAATGATGAGGTCGCAAAGGTATTCGCCATTAAGTTAATCGCAATATTCTTATTCCCTGTCACCGTGGTAGTGATATATTCCACGACAGAACGGTCAAAGATAGCACATAATTGGTGTTGTTCGATGATATGAACAAATTCACCAGCATGATAGATTTTATCTTCATCGCATATTGAAATGAAAATCTCATCATGGACTTTCCTTTTTCCCGTTAGCGATAAAGTTGGAATGCTGCGTAATTGGTAATTTTTTTGTCCAATCGCATATTTAATTTTGTTCAACCACTGTGATTTACTGAATGCGTTATGATCATCCTGATGAATACTGTATCCCCACGCTAAACCTCTCGCAGCCTGCATGGCATTATCCACCATAGACAAGAGTTGCGTCGGTGAAGCAACCGTATCTGTCACAGCGCCCCCCACATACACCTTGATATCGGTTAAATCCGTATAAGGGGCAAAGGCTTGTTTCACCGCAAGGTGTACGCGCTTAGCAAATTTTTCCGCTTCCATCACCGTCATAGGCGGTAAGCAAACCGTAAATTCTGCTGCCGAAATACGTGATAATGCGACCAATTGTGTATCGTCCACCAAGGCATTCAGTGTGCAACCTACTTGCTTAACCACTTTGTCGCGCGCTTCAAAACCGTAATGTTGGTAAAGCTCTTCAAAACTGTCACACGTGATCAAAAAGCCGGTACAACTTTTGGTTTCACTCAAATAGGACGAAACATGATCGGTAAAATGGCCTCGATTTCCCAGCCCTGACACCCCATCTTGCTGAACCTGTTTACGCAGACTTTCAACCACATGTTGCTGACGTTCATATTCTGATTTCAGTTTTGATGCCATTTTCTGCATCGCTTGATTTAAGGTACGTAGTTCCGTCACCGACGTCTTTGATACGCTGGCATCAAAATTGTTATTACCTAATTGTTCCGCATAACGAGTTAGCGTCCCTAATGGACGTAAGATGTACTCAATCATACGGTTAATAAACAAAGCCGTTGCTAAAAAGCCCGCAAAAAACCACAAAGATAAATCAAAGGTACTCTGCCAAAGTTGCTCCTCTGCCATATTGGTATTGCTGGTAACCACCAACTCACCAATTTGTGTCCACCCCGACGTAATCACCACTTTTTCATGGGCAGGAGAAAAGCCTACATACTGGCTGAACCAAGACGGTACATGACTTTTATCATTACTGGCTAAACGCGTAATAAAGCTATCGTCTTTGTAGAGTTGAAAACTGATTTCTTTATAGTAACCACTGTCAAAAGCCGCAAAAATTGCAGCTTCGATCCCTGTGTTATCATTTTGTTCATACTGATAGGGAATAACAAGCGAGAGTGAGCTCACAGTATTATTCACTGAGTTAAACTGTTGCTCATTGAGATAGTTCTTTACTGACGAGTACTGAATATAAAAAACAATGCCATACAACGCCGCAAATACACTTAATACGGAGATAAGAATTCTTTTGTACAAACTCATACTATTCACTCAAATTAATCAGAGGTTTTTGCAACTCACCACGGCTATACCTATTTCGCATTTTTGTCCATTTACTCAATTTTGAAGCCGTACCCGCCAGTTGCCCTCTTCCTCGTTCTTTCATGAGCCAAAGATGATCGGCATTAAAGCTATAAATAGGGATTAAATCTTCTCGTTGTGTTGCTAACTTCACTTCACCGTCTAAATTATCCAAAATCAATGGCACGGCATGTTTTTCTGGGTAATACGCCAATACCATGTGAAATTGATTTATTGATGTCGCCTTAACATAGATGAGTCGCATTTTCTCATCAGACACACCTAATTCTCGCAGAGTAAAATATTTGGCTAAACTAAAGTCTTCGCAATCTCCCCCTTTTGCTCCTAAAAACTCAATGGGTGTCGCCCAATAGTCTTCTTGTCCCCACAATCTATTGTCACTAATAAAGACTAACTGGTTGAAAAAGCCATTCACTGACTCTATCTGCTGTGTTTCTGAATGCGATGCATGCAATAAATCATGTATCAAGTTTTTCCATGCCAAAATGCGAGATTCAGCTGACAGTCCGTACACCTTAATGGCGTTCATAACATCGATACTGTCAGATTCTCTCACTGCGCTGGCACGACTGATTAACATGCCAGCGCAAAGAGCAACAATGATCAAGCGCCTCAAATTTATACCCCGCTACGGTGAGGCTCCATTGAGTAAATATGCCACTTCAGATCCGTTGATTCGTCCATCAACTTAAACTGCGCCGTCACACGGCGATTCAGTGATTCCGCTTGCAACGTTTCATCTTTCAGTAACAACTTAGATTCACCCAATGGCTTAATGTCTATACGGTTACTTGCAATGCCTTTTGAAATGAAAGCACTACGTACTGCCTTAGCACGGGCTTTAGATAATCGCTGGTTATAATCCGATGCACCCGATGCACTCGCGTGGCCTTCCAAAACGATCATCAACTGTGGATTTTGAATCAACTTTTGAACAGCGCGGTTGATTTCCACTTTTTGTACCGCATCAATCACTGATGAATCATGCTCAAAAAGCACGATCAGGTCGTTTTTCTTCTCACTGGAAATCAACGCAGGACAACCGTCATTGTTTATCGTTGCACCGGGTAACGTATCCGGGCATTTATCTCGCTCGTTGATCACACCATCGGCATCATTATCGAATTGATCAGCCAATTGCTCTGCCGTCACGCTTACAGGCTCAGTTGCACAGCCAGTTAATAACAAACTACCAGTTAACGATAGAGTGAGTAACAGTCCCTTATTGGTCATCACTTATTCTCCCTTTTCCCATTCTTCTGGTGTGGTGACATAGAGTGCATCTAACAAATTCCCGGTCGCATTCAATAAGCGGTACTGAGAATCAATGTGCTGATAATCGGTATTAACGTAAGATTTACGGGCTTCGAACAATTCGTTCTCTGTGTTCAACACATCCAGCAATGAACGTGTGCCCAGCTTGAACTGACGCTGATACGCTTTCAACGTTTGGAAACTCTGCTCAACATGCTGGCGGTAGAAAACCTTTTGCTGATTCAGAATTTCAACCGCGCTCCATGCCAGGCGTGTTCCTTCTTCTACCTGACGGACCGTATTTTCACTCACACTCTTCGCCTGATCTAAACGCGCCACCGATTCAGCCACTTTAGCCTGATCACGGCCACCACCAAATAGGTTGTAGTTCAAACGCACCATGGCACTGAAATCATCATCACTGCCTTTCGCACCGTCATAGTCTTCCCCTAAGCGCTGCTCAACATACACATCAATCTCTGGGTAGTAACCGGATTTAGATGCTTTGTAGGCAGACTTCGCGGCATCGATGTCCTGCACAGACGATGAAACCGTTGGGTTATTTTCTTTGGCCAATGTCAGTGCTTCTTCTAGGCTGGCTGGCAAGAAACGATCATCCACATCAGGCTGAACCAGATCTTTTGGCCAAGCATTCACTAGGCGCAAGAACTGATCATTAACGTCATTCAGGTTATTACGCGCAGACAATACATTGGCTTGGGCACGCGCCACACGGCCATTGATCTGAGAAATATCGGCTGTTGAACTCAGACCGGATTTTACTTTCTTCGTAATGTCACGCTGGTATTTCAGGTGGGTTTTCAGGTTATCTTCAGCCAACTTCAGCAACTGCTGTTCACGCAGTACGTTCAGATACGCATTCGAGACATTTAATGCGAAGTTTTCTGCTGAATATAAAATACGGTAACGCTCAGCTTCCGCTTCTGACTCGGTACGATCGATATTGGAGCTCACACCAAAGCCATCAAAAATTAACTGACGCAAACGCAAGGATGCTTGGCGGCCGGTCATTTCTTCTGTGGTGCTGTAGGTATCGCGATCTTTCTCACGACGCTGGTAACCAATTTCGCCAGATAAATCCAATGAAGGCAGGTAATCTGCGACGGCTTGGTCAGACAGGGCAAGACGTGAATTATAACTTGCCACTACTTCCTTGATTTCCGGACTTGTCGCCAAACCTTGAGACACGGCTTCTTCCAAAGACATGGCCCATGAGGTTGGCACACACAACGCCCCTATCACTAATGATAACACCTGCTTTTTCATAATCTCTCCATGAAACTAAATCACCTAAAAAACAAAACGTGAATTAGCGCTCTCTCAACGCGCTTTGTTTTGCTTTCAGCAATGGCTTTAATAAGTAATCCATCACTGTTTTTTTACCTGTCATAATATCTGCTTGAATTAGCATGCCTGGAATAATTTTGTATTGCTTATCTCCAGACGATAACTCATTGGTATATGTTCGAACACGAACGATATAAAACTCATTACCTTCTTCATCCTGAATGGTGTCTGCGGATACATGCTCAACAACGCCATTCAAACCACCATATATTGTAAAATCATATGCCGTAAATTTAACGATGGTTTCCAAACCATGGCGAATAAATGCGATATCTTTCGGATTTATGTTGGCTTCGATTAATAAAGAATCCTGACTTGGCACAATTTCCAGCAATTCCATGCCTGGCTGAATAACCCCACCCACTGTATTGATATTCAATGTTTTAACCACCCCATCAACCGGGGAGACAACCGTTGTGCGCTTCACGCGATCTTGCAAACCTACCGATGTAGCCATCAGCGTATTGAGCTTTTCATTTAAATCATTTAACTCCGCTTGCGCTTCATTTCGAAATACGAAGGCCGCCTCACGATAACGGTTAATGGCGCCCATTCTTTCGGCTTCTAACTTGGGTACGGATAATGTTAATTGACTCACTTGACCGCGCAGATCATTTAATTGTCGCTCTAGCTTTAAAATATCAACACGAGAAACAATACCTTCTTCTGCTAACGGTTTGCTCATGACCAACTCTTGACGCACCAAATCAACACTACGTTTAAGCGTTTCAATTTTTGATTCGGTTTCTTTTATTGACTGCTGTTTTTCATTGACCTGATGCGAAATCGTTTGTAGCTGGTTATTCAATTTAGCCAAACGGGTTTTCTTTTCATTCCGCTGACCTTCCACTACAGTGGCATGCTCTTGTACAAAAACCGCACTATATTGGATAGGCGCCAGAGAAACAGAAACACTTTTCTTCCACTGTGCGTTCTTACCTAAAGGCTTCACTTGAACACTGTCGATTTCATGCTGCAAACGGATCACTGACGCATTTAAACTGGCAATTTCCCCTTCACCAGCCACCAAATCTGAGCGAAATAGCGTATCGTCAATCTCTAATAACGATTGGCCTTTTTCGACTAATTGACCTTCTTTCACCAGAATCTGCTTTACGATCCCGCCTTCTAAGTTTTGTATCACCTGTACTTGATCAGCAGGGATCACTTTACCTATCCCGACAGTCACTTCATCCAGTTGAGCAAAGCAGGCCCAAATAATGGCGACGAAAACAAACGCAAATGCGCCCCACACCATGGCACGGGCACTTTTAGGCACATCCATTACAACCGCAGCAGCGGTCTGGCTGTATAACTGATTATGCGGCATGCACCCTCCCTGGCTGTCGAATACGTCCTTCCGCCAGTGCATCCAACACTTGCGCACGCGGGCCATCTAACACAATGCGGCCTTGATCTAATACGATGACACGATCCACAACATCCAGCATTGAGGTTTTATGCGTCACCAATAAAAGAGTGTGTTCATTACCTAAATTCGCTAATTGCTGCTTCACATGGTTTTCAGTACGTGAGTCCATTTGTGATGTCGGTTCATCCAACACATACAATGACGCCGGGCGCAGGAACGCACGAGCCAATGCAATTGACTGTCGCTGTCCACCTGATAAATAGCGCCCACCTTCGCCAACCTGACGATCTAACCCTTCGGCGTCATGGCGGGTAAATTCTGTCACCCCTGCAATTTCTGCCGCTCGCTGCACGGCTGATGCGGCAATAGCCGGCTCACCCAACATAATGTTTTCACGAATAGAGCCATAAAAAAGATTGATATCTTGCGGTACAACACCAATTTGCTTACGTACAAAGCTCGGGTTGTATTGCTCAATATTGATGTCATCCAACAAAATCATCCCTTTTGTTGGTTGATGCAGATTAAGCAGTAGCTTTTCGATTGTCGTTTTACCGGCACCGATACGACCGATAATGGCGACCTTTTCTCCTTTTTTAATGGAGAAAGAAACATTAGACAGAATGCTCGGCGCATCATCGTCGTAACGAAAGCTGACATTGCGGAACTGGACTTTGCCCTCCAGTTTATCGACTTGCAGGTAACGACGCTGTGGTTCCTGCTCTTGCGGGGTCGACATGATGTCATTAAGCTGCTGATACGATGTCAACACTTGTGAATATCGCGTCGCGAGTCCAGCCAGTTGCAACATAGGTTGTAAACAGCGACCAGATAGCATCACAGCGGCGATAATCGCGCCCATGGAGATGGCATTATCCGCGAGTAGATACACACCAAATACAATCAACCCCACACTCACAAGTTGCTGAGCAAACCCTGCGAAGGTCAGAATCGAACTGGACAACCAGCGGGTTTTATTTCCCCAGGTTGCCATGTGTCCGACAGATTGTTCCCACTTATATTGGTATTGCCCTTCACCACCATGCAGTTTAACGGTTTCAATACCGTGCAGGCTTTCATACAAGTTGGCATTTTTCTGAGCTGATAGCTGGTTGGATTCATCGATAGTACGATTCAAGGGGGCTTGCACCAGAAAACTGGCTAAAGCCACCAGTAACATGGCAATAATAGGGACGATCACCAACGGGCCAGCAATCATTGTTAATACCATCAGCATCAATACAGCAAAGGGCAAATCAATCAGTGTCGTAATTGTACTGGAGGCTAAAAAACTGCGTACCGATTCAAATTCATTGAGGTGGCGGCTATATACACCGACAGATTCTGGGCGATGTTTTAATCTCATGCCTAAAGTACGCGCATAGATATCCGCAGACATCAAGATATCGGTCTTTTTCCCCGCTAGATCGACAAACCAATTTCGCATCAATTTCAAAATGAAATCGAAAATAAACACGATCACAGCACCAATCGCTAATACCCATAGTGAATCAAACGCTAAATTGGGTACCACACGATCATACACGTTCATGGTAAATAGCGGCGTAGCGAGTGCAAACAAGTTAATCAATATAGAGGCAGCAAATACATCGATATATATACGCTTAGCACTGAGAATAGGGCCCCAAAACCAATGTGACTTCCAATCCCCTCTGGCATTTACCCGTGCACGTTCTTCTACTACAGGTAACGCTTTTAATACCGCCACCTGCTTCGGTGCAAAAGTAATCAATTGCTCAGTAGGCAGTGTCATCGGACCTTGAGAGGTTAAGCATGTCATTTCATCATGATTAAGTTGTACCACGACAATGGCTTTATCTTCATTGATCACAATAAATGGTGAAGCGGATTGGATCTGTGCTTCCACATTAAACGGTACCCACTTCCCTTCCAACCCCACATTTTTTACTGCGGGAACCAGTTGAGTATGGTGAAAAATACCATCCGGCATCGGAATACCTGATACCAATAATTCGTGTGAATATGACAAATTGAAATACGTTGTGACTAATCGAACAGCATCAGTCAATGTTTCTAATACATGATTAAACTCGCGCATATTCACCCTCCTTACCATTTAGCGTCACGATCTTGACGCTTATATTACCTGTTTTTTTTCTCCTGTCTTTAGGTCAAATACTGTTATTAGGTCTATTAATTGACAAGCAATTAACAATATATACGAGCGCTCATTCTGTATATGTTTGTTTGATTACCTCAAGGGATTTATAATACCTAAAGGGTATTAATATTTTATAAATTGAATCTATAAGCACTAAAAATACGTTAAAATTATTTATTGAGTATTTTGACTTTATTTGTATATTTTTTTGTTAACATAGCTAAGTGGTTTGGTTATGAGTCAATATTGCAGCATACTCACCCGATTGCTCACGTCAATTTATTAACACCCCACTCAATAGCGCAGTGATTAGCCATATAAAATGCTCCCTATTTAGCCTATTAAGCGGGCTATCTATTATTGCCTCGTGATAATCCCCTCTCTCACAACATAAACACGCTTTATTTCCCATCTTGCGTGACAAACGTCACACAATGCCATGCATACAACGTTCGCAAAAAAGCCTTTCCGCTCAAAGCGTAAGCAAACAACACGTTAAAGATAAAAAAGGCGACTCAAAGGCTTGCACCGCTGATCATCACTCGCTAATATGCTCAGCGTTCCTTGAGAACACAGTACGACCGTAGCTCAGTTGGTTAGAGCACCACCTTGACATGGTGGGGGTCGGTGGTTCGAGTCCACTCGGTCGTACCAAACATCTTACTTAACCATTAAGATGTACAGAATTTGGGTCTATAGCTCAGTTGGTTAGAGTACTACCTTGACATGGTAGGGGTCGGCAGTTCGAGTCTGCCTAGACCCACCAAATTCCAGTAATTGCAGCGTTTCTGTAGAAACATCCCAAATGCGATTATTGAAGGGCGATTAGCTCAGTTGGGAGAGCACCTGCCTTACAAGCAGGGGGTCACTGGTTCGAGCCCGGTATCGCCCACCATTATTTAGTCAGTACGACCGTAGCTCAGTTGGTTAGAGCACCACCTTGACATGGTGGGGGTCGGTGGTTCGAGTCCACTCGGTCGTACCAAAACATCTTACTTAACCACTAAGATGTACAGAGTTTGGGTCTATAGCTCAGTTGGTTAGAGTACTACCTTGACATGGTAGGGGTCGGCAGTTCGAGTCTGCCTAGACCCACCAAATTCGATAGTCGCACCGTTTCTTCGGAAACATTCCCAAGCGATTATTCAGGGCGATTAGCTCAGTTGGGAGAGCACCTGCCTTACAAGCAGGGGGTCACTGGTTCGAGCCCGGTATCGCCCACCATCTTCGTAAGAAGTAGAAAAGCCTGCTCATTGAGCAGGCTTTTTTGCGTTTGGCGCTTGCTGATACGAAAGACTCCCCCGCTATCGCCCCTATTGCACTTACGCTTCACAACAGACATTGTGTTCAATCACTTCCACCAGCATGTTGTCTTCAAACAATAATCCAAAACAACACATCGCCTGCTGCCACTCGCCACCAAACATGAAATAACGGGCAATAGCTGCTTGTTCATCCCTGTCGTGTTTCTGATCGATCATACCAATCACAACGCGCTGGCGATTCCCCGCAAATATTTTCCTGATACTTTCACTTATCGCAGCCCGATCATCTTGCACCGTTTCCCAATAGGGTGGATGTACATTCGCGTCAAACTGCGCGTGTTGAGCCGTGTCAGCACCATCACCTCCGACAAAATAGTGAAACTGTGACTGCACATGCTGACGGCGATAATCATCGAGAAAGCTAAAGATGTAGTCTAACGTAATGGCTTCAGATTCTGCAGATGCCGTCTCTGGCCATTCAATAATAAGATCAGATAAGTTCATTGTACTCCTTCACCCACGCACTCATCGTCTATAAAAAAAGCCGCTCATCCAAGGATGAACGGCTTATCGTTAGTTCAGCACTGTTGTCATAACAAACGCTGACTCATTCCGTCATGCCCTATCCTTACTGGCCTGCATTCATGACTTTCAACTTATCGCCCACCGGGCCTGAGAAGTTGTAACCGTCATGCTTATCCCAGTTAATAGACCATGTCATTACCCCGCCGTAGTTCGGGTAATTAAAGGCAGGTTTCACCGTGCCACACTTGGTGCCTTTCGTCAGACAGTCCAACGCATCCAGAATATTCTGTGTTGGCGCCTGACCTGAGTTCGCAGAGCTTGGGCCAGAAGGCAGACCAATCGCGACCTGATCATCACGTAGTGGTGCAAAACGCTGACCGTTCGCCAATTCAAAGCCTTCAATCAGCATCTTCGACTGCGCAACCATCATGTCGACAGAACCTTCTGGCGCAGAACCCGGTAGATATGGGTTAGGCAGGCCGCCGTTGTTGTATAGCTGGACATGAAGCAGATCAAGCGTATCACGAAGCTCATCAATCAACGGAATGTATGCCCCCCAGATGCCGCTGTATGCAATCATGCCACCGTGAACATAAGGATGTTCTGGTGCCATAGTCAGGTACATATCGCCGCCCATGTTGGCTTCAATTTTCTTCAATGCGCCAGGTAGACGTGCCTGAATTTGCGTACCGTGCAACAGGTTAGATCCACTTTCCAGGTCGATATCCAGACCATCGAAGCCCCACTCTTTCACGATATCCGTCAAGCTGCTGACAAAGTTCGCTTCGTCTGTATCGGTATTTAGCGTGATCGTGCCTTCAGCCCCACCCAGAGACAGCACGAACACTTTGCCTTCTGCTTGAAGCGCAGCCATGTCTTGTTTGAACTTCTGAGGATCCAACGCCGGACAGTCACTGTAAATATCACCGCTGTACAGGTTGAAGTGTACCGTACCATCACTGTTGCGATCGTTTTCAGCAAACGCGATATCGATGATATCCCATGCTTTTGACATTTCGCTCAATGGAATTGGACAGCCTGCGCCGTTCACGAAGTTGTGCCAGTAACCAATCAACTTATGTTTCACCGCTGATTGCTCAAACACCTTCACGGTTGCACCCGCAGTGGCCGCCGTCAAACCCGTGTTGTCTGTCGCAAGGGCAGAAATGGTATAGCTACCCACAGAGCCTGGGATCCATTGTGCCGTGTATGGTGCAGATGTATCAGTCGCCACCACACGGCCGTTCACAAGGAATTCCACTTTCGTCACGGTGCCGCTCATAGATGTCGCTTCAGCGGACATATTGATCGCTTTACCTAAACCAACGGTGGTACCGCTGGTTGGCGATGTGAGTGAAGCCACCAATGGCTGATCGCTCACTTTCACCAAGACACCCGCTTTCCCTTCATTGCCTTCGTTATCCGTCGCGACCGCGCTCAGGCTCACTTCACCGTTTCCGCTTGCCAGCCAATTTGCACTGTATGGCGCTTGCGTGTCGACACCTAAACTCTGGCCTGCTGCAAAGAATTCAACCCCTGCAATCGATCCATCCGCATCCGTGGCTTCTACTGCCAATGTCACGTTTTCACCCGCAAGTACGGTCGCGTTATCCGCAGGTGTGGTGAAACTTACAACTGGGCCAATGGCACAAATACCCAATTCTGTCCATGCTTCCTGCCAGTATGCACCTGTGTTTGGCTCATATGCCCATGCAGAATTTGATGAACACCAACCCGCGATATCACACGCATACTTGTAGTTCATGTTCTGAACTACATCACCGACATTGTACTTGGTACCCGCCTTATATTGCGGTACACCTGCACAACCACCGCTGCCGCCTGAAGAGCCTTCAACCGCCACCGTCACTTCCTGTGACCAGACTTCAAGATTGTCCGTATCAATCGCCTTCACCTTGAAAGTATGTGACCCTTCTGTGGCCGTCCAAGGCATTTCATACGGTGATGTTTCATCGCTGCCCACCAGCTGGTTGTCAACGTAAAACTCAACGCGTGCGACCGCCCCATCAGTATCTGAAGCATTGGCTTTCAGTACGACCTGATCACCGGCTTTCATTTGTGTATTTGCAGTTGGATAAGCCAAATCCACCACAGGCGGTACTCCACCATCTGCAGGATTAACGGCAATCTTCACTTTGTCTTGTGTCACCGCGCCTTCATTGTCGGTCACTACCGCAGTGATGGTGTACTGACCCACCGCCACATTCTTCCAAACAAATTGATACGGCGCTTGATCAACCACAGCCACGCTGGCGCCATTGACCATGAACTCGACATCACGTACTGCGCCATCACTGTCAGCGGCATTTGCGGAAAGGGTAATACTATCGCCGTCAGTAAATTGGGCATTATTCAAAGGAGACGTGACATCGATAGTCGGGGGTTGGTTAGTACCACCAGGGTTTCCACATTGGCCAAGATTCGTCCACTCTTGCCATTGACCTGAGTTTTGATCCGGGCGATTGCCTGATGACCACCAATTCGCCTTATAAGCATCACCACCTTGCTGAACCTCTGCTCCGCCATTATAAGCGACGTTACTTTGCCACTCTGGTAACGCCGTACAATCATACGCTAGCGCTGGATAGGCTGACGCCAAACCCAGTGCTATTGCAGACGGTATGAAAATTTTACGCATGCTGAATATCCTTACTCACAGTTACCAAAAAGGTATATTTCACTCTTTATTCAAAAAATAAAATATCCTTCATTCATCATGTTCAATAAATCATTCAGCACAGAAAATTCACACTTAAATTTCCAAACTATTAATAGAACATCCCAATTTACTTTTGTTTTGTTACTTTCTCTCTCATGACAACATGCATGATCATCACTCTTTTTATCGAGAAAAACACACATCCCCTTATTCAAGCGTAGCAATAAAAAACAATGAAAATCAGTCACTTTACACTCAAAACAATGAGTCACAGTTAACCCCTAATGAATATCAACTATCACAGTTCTGTTTTATTTCTCGCAACACCATTGATAGAGATCTCATTAGATTCATCGTCAGTTTGATTCGCGCCGCAATTGAATGTGAACATTGGAACATTAATAACGCAATTTGTTTTAATCATCACAAAGGTTGCATAATGGACATTGCCACACCTAAAAAAACAGCCATAGCGTCATTGCTATCCGCACTATTCTTTGCACCCGCTTTACATGCCGCAACGGTTTACCAGAGTGACAACGGTGACTATCTGGACATCTATGGCGAAGTGGGCATCGGTGGCCACTTTGGCGCTGACTATGCGTCTGGCGAATTTTATAAGGACAAAAGTTATATCGATGACTCGTTTGCCACACTGGGCGCCAAAGGGAAAAACGGCGATATTCATTACCGTTTAGAACTGGATTACGAGCGCGAAAACTGGAAATACGGCACAGGCGACATGGTGCTTAGCATCGACAAGATGTTCTTGGGTTACACCTTTAATGATAACCACTACATTGAAGCTGGTATAACCGATACCGCTTTTGATGATTACGACAAATACGGTGATTTCACGCTCGATACCACCGTCGAAACAGGCGAAGCCGGCGACCAAGCCGCGACCGTGAAATACGAAGGCCGTTTCAGTGATATTAAGATTGGTGCTTCTTACAGCTACGATGCGGAATCGAGCTCAGGCTCATCACTTGGCGATATCATGAACGGTTACGCGGGCTACTTTGGCAAGCGCTTCTCTGCGGTTATCGGCCTAGAAACCCGTAATGGCTCTCGCGGTGACTCAAAATACGGTGAGCAATATCTGGTTGGCTTTGGTGCCCGTGTTGCCATCACGCAAGATTTCTTTGTCGGCGTAAACGGCTTCTATGAGCAAGAAGACATTGCACAACAGAAAAACGCCGTTAACGTGACTGATCCAAATAACAAAATCTACACCTACAACGACTACCAAACGCTTGATCACAAAGGTGCGCTGATTTCTGCGAAATACGTTTTCTCACCAAAGTGGGAAATCACAGTATCCAGCAACTACGAAGCCTATGAGCACTGGGATGAAAACAGCCAGTACTGGGATGGCAAAGACTACGACTGGGGCGGCAGCCGCACATGGGGCACCTTGGGCGTGAACTTCAAACCAACACGTTCTTCCCTGTTGGCCATTGAAGGTAACGTCGGTGAAGCCGCGCAAGATGTGTATGCCTACGCACGCGTGTACTTCTAATCCGCACTCTCATTTCGTATTTTCGTGATTAAGGTTAACCATGAACAATAAACTGACATTCTTATCGGCAGCGGTTGCCACTGCCCTTTCTGCGCCAGCCATGGCGGAGCAATTTTCTACAGAAGCTTCTACTGCACCTATTTCGGTGACTGTTGGCGAAATTCAAGGTGAAAGTTACTCATCACCTTTACTCAATAAAGGTGAATATGAAAGCAAAGAAACCTATCAAGTTACGGGTATTGTTACAGCAGTGACAACTAACTCTAAACAGTCACAAGGTTTCTATATCTATTCTAATGATAACAATCCGCTCACTTCTGACGGTTTATTCATTAAAACCAGTAAATCCTTACCTGAAGACTTTGTTGGTTCTGAAGTGACTGTTATTGGTAAGGTCAAAGAGGATTATGGGCTAACACTGCTTACTGCAAACAGTTGGACTGTTAACGCGAACGCCTCAATAACACCTGTTGCAATCGATCTTGAAGTGATTGCAAGTGATGAAAATGACTTTAAGAAGACTCTTGAACGACATGAAGGCATGTTAATTAACTTGCCTCAAGATATCGATCTATCTACAGAAACATTAGATGATATGCGCGTGTCACGTACTTTTAGTTATGATTACAAAGGTCGTAAAAATAACATGGTACTGGCTTACAAGCGCCCTAATATGCAACCAAACCAAGAACATGTTGCAGGCAGTCAGGCATCTAAAGACCAAGCTAGGCAAAACAGTAATTATCGCTTATTTGTGGAAAGTGATAAAAATGCACCCAATGGTACCATTCCATATTACCCAGACTTTAAGAATAAGGCTTCAGACTACAAACAAGAAGACTACATTCGTGTTAATGACAGTGTAATTGGTCTTGAAGGTGTCGTTCATTATTCATATGGTGAATATCGCTTAATCGCAACAAATACCATCACTAAAGATAACCTTAAACACAATACTCCACGTTCAAAGTACAATGATGATCCTGCCCCTACTCTGAATGATGATACAGACGAAGATGCCTTTTCGATTCGTATTGCGACACAAAATGTGCTGAATTATTTCAATTCACCTTACGGTGGTTCTGACAATCAACATGGCTCTAATCGTGGTGCGGAAAGTCGAATTGAGTTTGAACAACAACAAGCAAAACTCATTGAAGCCATTTTTGGTCTTAATGCAGATATTGTTGGCTTGATGGAAATCGAAAATAATGGTTTTGGGGATTTTGGCGCAATCAATGAATTTGTGAATGCCCTTAACGCTAAATACGATAGTGAATATATGGATGACCCAGAGTCTGTCCATAATCGTTACTCTTTTATTGGTTTTGACTCCAATGGTAACGCAATGCTTGATGAGTTGGACAGTATTGGCGGCGATGCTATTACCTCCGGTTTAATCTACCGTCCAAGCAAAGTATCACTGGATTCCTCTCAGATCATCACTATGCCTCGTCAAGACGCACCAATGGTCACCGATGAGAACGGCAACCCAATCATAGATAAAAAAGGTGAACTACGTGAAAGTGGTAAAAACTACCAGCGTGATACTGTAGCCGCGACCTTCCACCTGCATCACACCGGAAAAAAACTGACGGTTGCGGTTAACCACTTCAAATCAAAAGGCTCTAATTGCTGGGAAGACTGGCAGGGTTGGGAAACCTGGGATGATTTTGACCCTAAATATGACAGCGTAAAAGACGCCGACTTCCAAGGCTCATGTGAAGCATTCCGCGTAGCCGCTGCCGTTCAACTTGGTCAGCAGATGCAAAAAATCGGTGGCGATCAGGTCGTCATGGGTGACTTTAACTCTTACGGCCAGGAAGATGCCATGCTGGTGCTGACAGAGATCCCATCCGATCTCCCTGATGGCAAGACGATCCGAGCAGCACGTGATACTTTCATCGGCTACAAGCCTCAATTTGGTGAGACTGGTGCTGAAATCACGCAGTCATTTGGTTTCTTGAATGCCGTGGCGATGAAAGATGCTGAGAAAATGCAATCAAGTTGGAGCTATTCATACAACGATGAAATCGGCTCACTTGATCATGTACTTATCACACCATCACTAAAAGAAAAATTACTTGATGCGACTGATTGGCATATTAACTCTGTAGAATCGCCACTGTTCGACTATAGCAACAAATATAAGGATACTACGTGGGGTAATAACCCGTTCTACGCAGAAACACCATATCGCTCATCGGATCATGACCCCGCGATTATTGCGCTGAGCTATGAATACGGTGAAACAGATGGCCAACCTGTCGTGATCGCTGCAAAGAGTGGTCGTATGGAGATTGCCTACCCTATTCGCTTTGCAAACGCTAAGAAGGGTGACATCGCATCGATTGCCTTTTCACCAACACCTAAAGATATGGATAAAGTGATTTTACCGCAAATTACTTTAAGTAAAGATGGCGAACAAACAATCTTCTTCGATGTTAATGGTGTAGAGTCTGGTCGCTATACTGTCACTATGTCACTAACTCGTGTGTCTAACGAAAAATCAACACCTGTTGAAGATGCGACGATGACGATGGAAGTCGACGTCGTGAAACGTGATTCACTGACGCCTGAAATCACCATTCCACCTTACGATGGCACAGGCGGTGGCGGTTCAACGGGTCTACTGGGCTTGCTGTCACTGATGGGATTGGGCTTCTTGCGTCGATTCCGCAAGTAAGTTCACGAACTCTCTGATAACACGCAATCACCAATAAAAGCAAAGAGGCTGAATACACATTCAGCCTCTTTTTTATTCTTTTCTTTGCCGTGAGGCCTGCACACAGCTTCTCGCAGATATCTGTTAACGCGCGCCTCGTTGCTCATCAGTCCCTAACATTGCCCTCCATTCTGCAGGCAAAGAAACATCACAAATCACCTGATCAATCGCTGGCAACTGACACACCACGGCTTTACGCACAACACCCAGCTTACTGCTGTCCACCACCAGCACGACCGACTGAGATTGTCGCAACGCTTGGCGCTTATAGGGGATTTCCGTTAAAGCGTAACATGTCACGCCTAGCCGGCCATCGACTCCTGCCGCCGAGGCAAACATGATATCTATACGCAAATCATCCAACTCATTGTTTTCAGAGATCGGATAAAAGTGATTGCATTGGGGATCAAACCCGCCGCCACATAATATCGGGCTACAGTTGGGTTTATTTTTCAAGGCTAAAAAGACATTCAGTGAAAAGCAGACACCGGTAAACGGGATGTTATCGTCAATGGCATGAATAATGTGTACCACCGTGGTGCCGTTATCAAAAAACACCGTATCGTTAGGCTTAATCAGTCCAGCAGCACACTTACCCATCTCGGCTTTTTCTCGCACGTGGCTTTCATGCTGTTCACGCAGGCAATAGGTAAAATCATCCTCATGACGTTGATTGTTAATGATATACCCACCAATCACGCTTAATCCGGCATGAGGTTCAATTAAATCACGGCGTAATGTCATCTCCGAAACGGTCAGGGCTTTCGCCGCTTCTTTCAGGTGCATTTTTTCTTTACGGTGCAATAATTCAACCAGTTGCCGTATCCGCCTCTCCTGCTTTGTTTCGTGCATTCGCTTCTTATCCAATGGTTATTTTATTTATTAATCTATTTATTAATCATTGAATTATACGCACTTATTGATGATGTGAATCTTTCTGTTCCCCAGCCTGTGACCCAACCCATAAAGCAATATAGAAAGCGACTATTCGGCTCTTTCCCATGCGCAAAATGCCTGTCCACAAACCGATTCCTTGCCGTGCATCGTCAAAAGGGGAAGGGTCAAAATCGCCTCAACCATGCCCCCTCCATCCTGACATCCCATTGATTAAAAGATAATTATTTACCAAACATTAACAATAGACATCCAAGCTGATACAGTCTTCGTTAAAGAGATGTAATGATTCTGTCGGCTAGGATGAGACAAATGACGATAAATAACCCGTTTTCACGTAAACCCTGGATACTCTCTGTCATCATATTAGTGGTGATTGCTGCCTGGCTACTCAGTGGACTCGGCACAACGCCATCCGATGAGGCTAGCCAATCCCCCTCAACCGACAACCAAAACAACCGCACTCAAACCGCCAGCACAACCGAGATCCCACTGGCCACGGTTAAAGTCAGCCAATTTCAGACCCAAGCTGTCGCCCGTACGTTGTCACTGTATGGCCGTACCGCCCCTAACCGTCAAGCCACTCTGGCCGCCGAAGTCTCTGGCACCATTGAGAAGTTACTGGTGAAAAAAGGCCATAACGTCAAAGCCGGACAAGCCCTGGTTCAACTCAGCAAAGCGGATCGCGAATTACAACTCAAACGGGCACAAGCGCTGTTAAAAGTCCGCAATCAAGAATACAAAGCCGCCCAATCTCTGCGTAAACGTGGATTGCAGGGAGAAGTAGCCCTAAGCCAGACAGAAGCCGCGCTGGTAGAAGCCAAAGCCGCCTTACGTAGCGCCCAAATCGATTTAGAAAATACCGTCATTTATGCCCCTTTCGATGGCATTTTAGAATCTTTGCACATTGAAAAAGGCGACTATGTCGGCATTGGCGATCCTGTTGCCAATATCGTGGATTTAGATCCTTTGGTGATCAGCGCAGATGTGAGCGAACGCCATGTGAATCATGTGTTCAAAGGGCAAAAAGCCGCCGTACAACTCGTTTCGGATCACCAGACAGAAGGCACCCTTCGCTACCGCGCCTCCGTCGCGTCTGCCAATACCAATACCTACCCTATCGAAGTGGAAATCAGCAACCCGGATATGCGCTTTACCGCAGGGACCAGCGCCAATCTCGAACTGCTGTTGGAAACCAAAGATGCCATCAAGATGACCCCTTCAATGCTGGCATTAGATGAGGCGGGCAATTTAGGGATCAAAACCATTGTCGATAACGACAAAGTCAAGTTTATCCCCATCGCTGTCGTCAAAGTGGAGCCGGATGGCGTCTGGTTGGGTGATACCCCCAATCCGGTAGAGGTCATTACTGTTGGGCAAGGCTTTGTCCGTGATGGTGATACCGTTATTCCTGCTCGAGAACAAGATAAAGCGGACAGTGATAATGAGGACAGCCAATAATGCATAGTCTTATCGATGCGGTATTGAGCCGCTCACGTACCATGATGACCTTGTTGGTACTCCTCCTGATTGCAGGGATGATTACCTACAAAGTGATCCCGAAAGAAGCCAATCCCGATATCACCATTCCCATTATTTATGTCTCGGTCAGTCACCAAGGGATCAGCCCCAGTGATGCAGAGCGGCTACTTGTTCGTCCTTTAGAGCGGGAATTGCAGTCCATTGAAGGCGTGAAGAAAATGACCGCGACCGCCTCAGAAGGTCATGCCTCTGTGGTGTTGGAATTTAATGCGGGCAGCGATCTGGATACCGCACTGACGGATGTTCGTGAAGCGGTGGATATCGCCAAAAACAAGCTGCCGGAAGACAGTGATGAGCCTACCGTTAATGAAATCACGCTGGCCAGTGAAGTGCCGGTACTCTCCGTCGTGCTGTATGGCACCGTGCCTGAGCGCACCACGATTCAAATCGCCCGCAAACTGCAAGATAAGTTAGAAAGCTTCCGCCAGATTCTGGAAGTCGATATTGCCGGCGATCGTGAAGATGTCGTTGAAGTGATCGTCGATCCCCTCTTGATGGAGAGCTACGGCTTAGATCAGCAAGATGTCTTTAACCTGATTTCCCGCAACAACCGCGTGGTCGCGGCGGGATTCATTGATACTGGCTATGGCCGCTTTTCCGTCAAAGTGCCTTCGGTATTTGAATCACTCAAAGACATCTTGGAATTGCCGATCAAAGTCGATGGCAACACCGTGGTGACCTTTGGGGATGTGGCCACCATTCGCCGTGCATTTCGTGATCCGAACAGTTTCGCCCGCCTCAATGGTGAAGGCGCGGTTGTGCTAGAAATCAAGAAGCGTGCCGGTGAAAACATCATTGAGACGGTCGATATTGTCAAAGCCGTCATGGCAGAAGCACAACAACGTGATGAATGGCCCGATAACTTGTTGGTGAAATACACCCTGGATGAATCGGAAGACGTGAATAACATGCTGACTGATCTGCAGAACAACATCTTGTCAGCCATCATTCTTGTTGTCGTGGTGATTCTTGCGATTTTAGGGGCCCGCACCGCGTTTCTGGTCGGCATATCGATCCCGGGATCTTTCCTCACAGGACTGTTGATCCTCGCCATCGGCGGGATCACTATCAACATGATCGTACTGTTTGCCTTGATCATGGCCGTTGGCATGCTGGTTGACGGAGCGATCGTCATCACCGAATACGCGGATCGCCGTATGCAGGAGAATGTCCGGCCGGCAGACGCCTATCGGGAAGCAGCCAAACGCATGGCATGGCCCATCACCGCATCCACCGCCACCACGCTGGCCGCGTTTGCGCCCCTGCTATTTTGGCCGGATACCACCGGAGAGTTCATGAGCTACTTGCCGATAACGCTCATTGCCACTCTATCAGCCTCATTGGTGATGGCGCTACTGTTTGTGCCGGTGCTTGGGCAAGTGTTAGGTAAACCGCAATACATCAGCCCAAAAGAGCAAGCTCGAAAGCAGGCGTTAGAACAAGGACGATTTGATCAAGCGACAGGGATCACCAAGCTGTATCTCAACAGCTTGGCCATTGCTATCCGTCACCCGTTCAAAGTGCTGGCAAGTGCCATTGTGTTTGCGATTGCGGTCGGTATCGCCTACGGCAAAGCCGGATTGGGCATGGAATTCTTCCCGGATGTGGATCCCTCACGTTTTACCGTCAATGTGCGCTCACATGGCGATCTGTCTATCTATGAAAAAGATGCCTTGATGCAGCAAGTGGAATCACGGCTGTTGGGTCACGCCAGTGTTGACAGTGTCTACACCCGTACCGGTGGCAGCGGCATGATTGGCACCCTGCAATTCAGTGTGGTGGACTGGCAAGACCGTGAACCGGTCAAGCACATCATCGAAGATATGCGCGAACACGTACAAGATTTACCGGGCATTGAAGTCGAGTTTAAAACTGAAGGGGCTGGCCCGCCCAGCGAGAATGATCTGGAAATCCAAGTGACGGGCAACAACCATGACGCCATGCAGGATGCGATCTTACAAGTGAAGCAGTGGTTATCCAGCCAAGCGGCATTCACTAACTTGTCCGACTCTGGCGACAAAGAAGGCATTGACTGGCAAATCAATATCGACCGTGATGATGCCGCACGCTTTGGCAGTGATGCCACGCTGGTGGGTAACACGGTACAGTTTGTCACCAATGGATTAAATGTGGGTGACTTCCTGCCAGACGATACCGATGACGAAGTGGATATTTTGGTTCGCTACCCGGAAGACAAGCGAGATATTGGTCGCTTCGACGAACTCCGGGTGAAAACCATTTATGGGATGGTACCGATCACTAACTTCTCAAGCATTACCCCTGCGCCCAAGCAAAATACCATCAACCGCACTGGCGGTAAGCGGGTGTTGGAAATTTATGCCGACATGGCCGAAGGCTACAACCTGAGTCTGGAATTGCCTAACGTCACTGCCGCCATTGAAGGCATGCGTTTTGCTGAAGGTACTGAAGTACAGATCAAAGGCCAGAACGAAGATCAGAACAAATCTATGGTGTTCTTACAGTATGCCTTTCTGATGGCCATTGCCGTGATGGGGTTGATTCTGATCACCCAGTTCAACAGCTTTTATCAGGCGTTTTTGATCCTCAGTGCGGTGCTGTTTTCGACCGTCGGGGTATTCCTCGGATTGTTAGTGTTCCAACGCCCGTTTGGTATCGTCATGTCCGGTATTGGGGTCATTGCACTGGCGGGGATTGTCGTGAACAACAACATTGTTTTGATTGACACCTACAACCAGTTACGCAAAACCGGTTTGGATAAAGTCACGGCGATCATGCACACCGGTGCCCAGCGTTTGCGTCCGGTAATGCTGACCACGATAACCACCATTCTCGGTTTGATGCCTATGGTGCTGGAGATGAACATTGATCTCATCAACCGAAATGTGGAGTTTGGCGCACCCAGCACGCAATGGTGGACACAATTAGCCACCGCCATTGCGGGCGGTTTGGCCTTTGCCACCCTGCTCACGCTAATATTGACCCCTTGTTTATTGATGTTGGGACGGGACAAACATTTGATGTCCGGCAAAGGAACCGCTGAGCAGGGGCATTCACAGCAAGCGCGTCATGCAGATGGATCGATCAGCGCACCGCAGTCGGCTCAAGACGCCGCCAAGCCTAAACGCCATACCGCGTCGACACATGGCGATCCCAGCGAGATTGTGCAGCAGGGGCTGAGTCGGGTGTTTTCTCCGGCAGCGGCCACCACAACAACAGCCACCCCACAGGCCGGTGAGCATGCAGATGAGTCAACAAAGTAAGCGTTGTCCCTCCCTCATGGCGTAATAAGCCTTCATCGCCACTGCATAGCACAGTAACAACATCGCGCGTTTGTCAGACATCATGACAAGCGCGCTATGCCTTTCGCCACTGACGCGCCCATCCGGGTTTAAGTTCTGGTTTAAGTTCTGGTTTAAGTTCTGGTTTGAAAGCGGGTTTGAGATCTCTTACCACTATCGCCTATGCTTAAAAAAAGATCTCATCTATCTCACCACTCAGCCCGTAACAATAGTGATGTATTGGCGAATCGACTCGCCTATTGATTTTGCTACCGTGAGGGCTAACCCATGAGTTTAAAATCTGCGTTAGAAAAATTAGAACCCGCATTTGAACCAGGAGGAAAATACCAGAAATGGCATGCGCTGTATGAAGCCATTGCCACCCTGCTTTACACCCCCGGACAAGTCACTAAAAGTCATACCCATGTCCGTGACAGTATCGATCTCAAACGGATCATGATCATGGTCTGGCTGGCTGTCTTCCCTGCGCTGTTTTGGGGCATGTATAACATTGGTAATCAAGCCATTATTGCACTCCACTCGCTCTATTCACCGGAACAATTGCCAGCCATCATTGCAGACAACTGGCGCTACGGTCTGACAGAAACGCTGGGGGGCAGTCTGGCCGCCACAGCTGGCTGGGGCAGTAAAATGTTGCTTGGCGCCATGCACTTCTTGCCCATTTATGCCGTCGTCTTCATTGTCGGGGGATTTTGGGAGGTGCTGTTTGCCATGGTACGAAAACACGAAATTAACGAGGGCTTCTTCGTCTCTTCCATCCTTTTTGCCCTGATCGTGCCGCCGACCCTGCCGCTGTGGCAAGCCGCACTGGGTATCACCTTTGGTATTGTCGTCGCCAAAGAAATCTTCGGGGGAACCGGACGTAACTTCCTCAACCCGGCATTAGCAGGTCGTGCATTTTTGTATTTTGCTTATCCTGCACAGATTTCAGGGGGCTTGGTGTGGACAGCCGCTGATGGCTATACGGGCGCGACACCACTGAGCCAATGGGCCGATAATGGTCAATCCGCATTAGTGCACAATACCACCGGAGACACCTTAACCTGGATGGATGCCTTTATCGGCAATATTCCGGGTTCAATGGGGGAAGTCTCTACCCTGTTTTTGCTGATGGGGGGCTTAATGATCATCTTCATGAAAATCGCCTCGTGGCGCATTGTCGCTGGGGTATTCTTGGGGATGGTGCTTACGGCCAGCCTGCTCAATGCCATTGGTTCAGACACCAATCCAATGTTCTCGATGCCGTTCTGGTGGCATATGGTACTGGGGGGCTTTGCGTTCGGGATGCTGTTTATGGCGACTGACCCGGTCTCTGCCGCTTTCACCAACAAAGGGAAATGGGCCTACGGGATTTTAATTGGGGTGATGACCGTCTTCATTCGGGTGGTGAATCCGGCCTATCCGGAAGGGATCATGCTGGCGATCTTGTTTGCTAACCTGTTTGCGCCGCTGTTCGACAATTTGGTCACTCGCGCCAATATCACGCGCCGACTCAAACGTCATCCGGCGAAATAACGCCTATCAAACCGCTCCGCTAAACAACACCGCCAGCATGTTTACGTGCTGGCGGCACACAGAAAAATCGAATTAGAACAGACTATCGACGAAAATCATTGGCTCTTGATAACGAACGGCATACCCTTCATCAAGCAACTCATCAATCAAATCATCCGCCATTTCAACAAACGCTTCACTCAGCACATCACAAATGGCTTCGCCCCCTTCAGTGATCGCTAAGGCGGAAAACCACAGTTTTACATTGATACCTAGTGCAGATACGTGACGGTAGACCTGTTCACTGTCTTTACGGGCAATATTGACAATCAAGGTGGATAACGCGGTCGCCAACCCCAAGCCACGATAATCAGCCTTCACATACACGCTATGCAGCGCAATCTCATAGTAAAGCTCTGAGGACTTGGCAGGAAAACGGTGATCTTCAAGATAGCGACTGAACGTCGCAACAGCAATTAACGCCCCTTGGTGGTACACCTTGAGGGCGATATCATTTTCATCGGCCATATGGCGGTGTAATGGCGGTTGTAGCACCGCGCCTTCACTGGCCGTTTGCGCTAAGGCGGAGAAAGCAACGAACTCCTCTTCAATCCATTCGTCTGTCGATGCGTGTAAAGATGCTGGCAATAGTGGCTCAATCAGCACCGTGCAGTTATCGAGCGATAAAGACGGCACTAATGCCGCAAAAGAGAGTCGGGCAATCGGCGTGAGTTGCACAGCCCGTAATGCGGGTGACGCGCAGTGTCCAGTGGGTTGGATTCCGCCTGCAGCATCAAAGGTGAACACATCCACTTGTCCGTCTGTGGCTTCGCTGTCAAACACCCAGCATGGGGTATCCTTTGCGATATAACGCTGCGCTAATGCCAGCGCCTCATGCCAGGCATCAGCCTCATGAACCGGCGTGATTTCACCGTTGTATTGGGTAAAAATATGATATCTAGACGCTTTCATCCCTATCGCCGACTAAATGGCCATACACGCAGTGTACCAAACTCCCCCCCTCTGACTGGGAGGATTTACGATAACTTGTGACCCTGCTGACACTCTGCGTACTAAGCGCGCACGGAATGGCATCAAAATGACGGGAATATCAACATCCTGCTTGTTTCTTCCAGTCATTATCCTCTCCACTTTCTGGCCGATCAGTGGCGTAGCCTGTTAAGCATCTGCCAGATGGTAACCATTGCGGCCAGATGTTTTCACCTGATACAAGGCTTTGTCTGCCTCAATTAATATTTCATCCCAGTTATCCATTAACTCACCGGCATGGGAAACAAACTTCGCCCCCATCGAAATGGTCACGTGTTGCTCACCACAACTCAAGGCAAACGGCGCCCCTGCCACCTGTTCACAAATACGTTGCAGACAGCGCTCGCTGTTCTGTTCATTACAAGCCAAAATCAGAATGAATTCTTCACCACCCCAGCGCACAATCAAATCGTGCTTTCTTACTAAGGTTTTCAGGCGATTGGCGATCCCGACCAGTACTTCATCACCAATATGATGGCCTAACCGGTCATTGATGTGTTTGAAGTGGTCGATATCTACCACCACCACCGCCAAACCTTGTGGGTAATCATCCCGCTTTAATGCGTTGCGCCACTGTGCCAGAAAACGGCGGTTGCCCAAGTTTGTCAACGGATCGGCCACCAGCTCCGTCACTAATTTTTCATTGGATTGTTCCAATACCGATTTATCGTTATTCACGGCCATATAGCGGCGATACAACAAGTAAAGCAGTAGCAAAATAAAACCGGATGTCAGGCGCAACATATTCACACCCGCTTTTTTTTCAGCCAATGTGGCCGTTGCCAGTGCATTTTCTGACTTTAATAACGCAATTTCTTTTTCGTGTACTTCTTCATCAAATCGTTCTTGTAAATAAAACAATTCATTATGACGAATAGCGAACAAATACGCTTTGCCGGTTTCTGAGTAGGCTTTATAAAAGGTCAGTGCTTGCTTGAAATCACCGGAGCGTTCATAAATATCAGCCAATAATTTATAGACTTCCAGCAACCGCACCCGCTCATTGTACGCTTTATAACTCACCATCGCGGTTCGCGCGTATTTCAATGCCTCTTTGTAGCGCCCTTGCGCTAAATACACCTTCGCAATACTTTCATCACAATTGGCACTGTTCACGGGATGCTGACTATTCTCGCCAAGAGCCACAACCAAACACTGCTGAGCAACATCTAATGCACGATCATAATCCCCCGTATCAATAAAATACGATGACAAATTCATACGTGTGATCACTTGCGCACGTACTAATGGGATGCGATCTGCCAATAATACTGCACGTTCAACGTGCTCTTTTTGTTGCTCTTGCTCACCAAATTTCGCCGCAATTTCACCCAAGTTCGTATGCAGTAACGTGGCAATAAACGGGTTGTTCATGCCGTGTTCTTCATACATCGCCAGCGCGCGTTCCGCATAGTCTTTGGCTTCCGCCCACTCTTCCATCTGGATATATACCGTCGAAATATTGGTGAGGATAAGCGTCAGTTGCGGGTAGTTATCACACTGCTGAAAGATACGGTAAGCCTGCTGATATTTATTCAAACCCCGCTTATATTGCAGCTCTTCAATATCAATATTGGCTAACCATTTCAGGCTTCGGGCTAATAAATGTTGATTATTTGAAGCAATCGCGCGCTTTTCACTCGCTTCAAGTTGTGCGTATGCCAGCGTATAATTTTTCTTGTAGTAGTAATTTAACGCGACTAAAAATGCGACTTCGTCACTGATCCAACGCTGTTTGGAATGCAAGGCTAAATCGGTTAATTGCTGTAAAATCTGTGACTGCTTATAGTCACTCTCTTTTTTAAATTGCGCAATTTTATACTGCCCTAACAGATATAATGCCGATTCTGCAGGCACAACACTGACTTTATCACTGGTATCGAACTGATCGGAAAGTTCATCGGCCAAAATCGGATTATTAATCGCTAATTGATAATAATTCAAATACGCATTGGCTGGAGAGACAAAATGCTCAGATAACGCAGGATGACAAACACTGTGTACGACCGGATCTGCCCACACCAGCGAGGCATCCGTAAACAAACCCAAAATAAGAAAACAAAAACGCGCCGAAAAAAAGCGCGTTGAAAGAGACGAAATATAACTAAACATTAGACACTTGTGTTGGTTTTTGTAGACAAAGTCCGTTGTCTTGTCATTTCCAACCGCATTTTTATCAGACTACAGAGAATAAATACAGTCTTTGTAGGAATATTCTCACATAACACTGATTGCTATGCCTGATGTTTTATATCTTTAGACTATATATTGAGCGTCGTTTTTCCTATTTCATCGTTGCTTCGCTATCGGCGAACCCGGCTTCTCGCGTTCGCGGTGACAATAAGTCGGTTAACCAGCACGCGCTTTTTCGTTTCTGCCACGGTGGTCAACTCCCGCAAAATACGGCTCATTTCCGTATCCAGATACTTAGCCGTTTTCGTTCGAATCATGGCATGAATCACTTTTTCGGCGTTTTCCGGTAACGGCTGTGCCAACGCCCATGTGTAGCTATATGACACCTCGCCACTGTCTGTCTGCTGGCGTTTCACACTTTTCTTCGGTACCTTCACATCTTGCTCTCGCCCGAGTCGTCGACAGTACTCTTCGGCGACAGGACTAGAGAAATACGGTAACTCCCCGCTTTCATACAGCTGTGGCCCCAACTCATTGGCCACCGCCATTTTCGATTCCAACACGAAACGGCTGGCATTGGTGACTCTGCCTAAAGACTTTTCCGGCACCGTGTAATACACACAGGCTTTCTTTTTGGCACGCGTTAAAGCGACATACGCAAGACGACGCTCTTCTTCGATATCCGCCCCCATCGACCCGGCGGCTTTGTTCACATACGGGAAGGCATCTTTATCCCAGAATGGCAGATGCACATAGTCATACTCACACCCTTTGGCACGGAAAATGGTGGTCAACTGCACGGTATTCTGGCTATCCGGCGTTACGGGTGACGCTTCTCCCCCCGCAGTCTGCATGGCTTGACTCTGAATAGCCTGATTCGCAGATTGATTAGCCGACTGGTACAGGTAGTATTCAAAATACTGCAAAGCTTTGGCGCAATCCTGATCCATGCTTTCCAACACGGTACTGACACTGTCGAGTCGCTCAATGGCCTCTTCAATTTCACTGGCCGTAGCTTCGGTCTTCCAAATCCACGTATCAAGGCCACTCTCATTGCGGTACTGCTTGTACACTAATGCCGCCTTGAAACTGCCTTTGCGCATTAATTGCACCAGCAATAACAGACGATCAATCAAGTTATCCAATTTCAGACTGGCATTGGCTTTTTCATAACGGCCAATGAAAGTCATCCAGGTATTCGGATCCATCCCTGCTAATTGATCACACAGCGGCTTCAGGGTTTTGTTGGGCACATAACAGTGCGGAAAGCTCATCAAACTGAACAATAGCGCCGATTTGGCCGGTACCGCTTGTTCATTGAACCGCCCAGTCGCCAAGCTCATGACTTCAATCAGCAGTTTGACTTCCCGACTGTGCGCTAACACGGACGGCACGGGCATGTGGTACGGCACTTTCTTGCTTAAAAACGCCAATTCAAACAGCAGGGTCTGTGACCATCGGCGTACCAAAATGGCAATGTCGGACGCTTTTCCGCCCGCTTCCAAATGAGTTTGAATAGATTGCGCAATTTCCCCCACCTGACGAGCAGAGCCACATTCCACGACGGCAGTATCGGTGATCCCTTCCCCCGAGGTGGTCAAAAAATCACTGAAGCGCTGTTTGTTATTGGCAATCAGATGGCTGGCAGCTAACGCCAGGCTGTGCCCAAAGCGAAAGGTTTGTGACAAGGTGTAAGTGGTTGCGGGCGCAAAGTCCTGTTCAAAATTCAGCATAAACTGTGGCGCGCTGCCCCGCCATTTATAGATACACTGATCCACATCGCCCACCGCCAGCAATTGCGTTTCTGGTCCCAGCAACTGTTTCAATAAACGGTATTGCGCTGTATTGATGTCCTGAAACTCATCGACCACGATCAGTTTACCTTGCTGATGGTAATGGGCACGAATGGCATCATTGCCTTCTAAGAGCTTGACCGATTCCACCAACCAATCATCAAAGAACAGTAACTTCTGGGCTTTACGACGGGTTTCAAACTCATCATACGCATCCAAAATAAACAGATAATCACGGCTGATATCCGCCAGTTTGAAGACTTCCATCGGCGATAACATGTAGGCTTTCACCAAGCCGATGAAACTCAGCAGCAGTTCGATGGTTTTGGGATCTTTGATCATCTGCTGACGCTGGTAAGTTTTTTCCAACCCCGACAAATCACGCAAGATACCCTTCACCAGCGCCTTGTCGCTTTCGCCGCTCTGGTAATCGACCCGATACCCGGTTTCCCGCAAAAAGCCAGTTTGGTTAAGAAACTTCAAACAAAAACTGTGAAAGGTATGTACTGGCACAGGGGCCTGAATGCCGCTGGATTGCAGTTTGGCTTGAAAGTCGAGACGAATATCGCGGTTAAACATCAACACCAGCATTCCTTGGGCAGGAATGGTGGCCAATTTTTGTACTATCAGGCCGACAAGCGTGGTGGTTTTCCCCGTTCCCGCACCAGCAATGCATAACGCATTTCCCTGTTGATGCTGAATGAATGCCAATTGTTCCGAGGTAAAACGCGTCATAGGAAACCTGATAGTCAAAATGGAACTGCTGATTTTGCCACACTTGCCCGCTCAGCGATGACTAAATTCTCAGCACTTAACCCCCAACTGCGGATAACCTCCGTCTTTCTGGCCGGATTTCCCTTTCTATCCGCCAACCTATCTTCAACCTAACTGTCTGTGCAAAGGAAATAGCCATCCCAATAGCAATGGAAAATAAAATTGCGCAAACGTTTGCTTTTCTAGCTGAAAGCCATTTAGAGTTCTGTTATTATCGCCGCATCAACGGTCCTCGTACCGTATTAAGGCAGCGTTTTCGCCTTAACTGGATGACCTTCGTTTAACTTTTGAAATAGGAATTCGCCATGAGCCTTACTGATCAAGTTCTCGCTGTAAATGATGACCTGCCCATTCGTACAGACAAACCCGTTCACAGTGGGAAAGTACGCTCCGTATACTGGTTAACCGAAGCAGACAGCCGTCGTCTGATCGCAGAAAAAGGCTACAACGTCCAGCCGGATGCCCCGCTGGCCATCATGGTGATCAGTGACCGTATCTCAGCCTTTGACTGTATCTGGCGTGCTGAAGGTGGCCTGAAAGGTGTACCGGGTAAAGGCGCGGCGTTGAACGCGATTTCTAATCACTGGTTCCAACTGTTCCGTGACAATGGCCTGGCTGACAGCCACATTCTGGATATTCCTCATCCTTTCGTGTGGATTGTACAAAAAGCCAAACCTGTGATGGTTGAGGCCATTTGCCGTCAATACATTACCGGTTCTATGTGGCGTGCTTACAGCAACGGTGAGCGCGACTTCTGTGGTATCGCTCTGCCAGAAGGCCTGAAAAAAGATCAGAAACTCCCTGATCTACTGATGACGCCATCGACCAAAGGCATTTTGAAAGGGATCCCTGGCGTGCCGGAAGTAGACGATGTAAACGTGACCCGCAGCGATCTGGAAAACAACTTTGCGGCCTTTAACTTCCGCAGCCCAGAAGACATCGCGCACTATGAAACCCTGCTGCGTGAAGGCTTCAATGTGATCAGCCAAGCGCTGGGCGAATTGGATCAAATCTTTGTGGATACCAAGTTTGAGTTTGGTTATGTGACCGATGCAAACGGCAAAGAAAAGCTGATCTACATGGATGAAGTGGGTACACCGGATTCTTCCCGTATTTGGGATGGCGCCGCTTACCGTGATGGCGAAATCATCGAGAACTCGAAAGAAGGTTTCCGCCAGATGCTACTGAACCACTTCCCGGATCCCGATATTCTGTTGAACAAAGATCGCATGGAAGAGCGTTTTGCTTTGGCGCGCGATAACGAACTGCCTGTCGAAGCGCTGATGGATGTGTCTCGCGTGTACACCGGTATTGCGGAGAAAGTGACGGGGCAGCCGATTGTATTGAGCGACAACCCGAAAGCGGAAATCATTCAGATTTTGCGTGACGGATACGATTTAATCGTCGATTAACGCCGCGCGCTAAAACATATAAAAAACCCTGATAATCCCCACCTGTTGGCGCGATTATCAGGGTTATTTTTTTACCGCATCGTTATGATTGACGATCGGGGCAAAGCAGGCTGTACACTTTACGTCCTGCGGCATAACCGATACAGGCAATCGCCAAGAAGATCACCAACGCCAGCACGTAAGCTAACCATGTGGGTACGCCTAATCCCCACGCAAACGCGAACGCAATACCATTCAACGCCTCAACCGGCCACAAGTACACCACCGATGGCACACTCATCCCGATTGCCGCAATAAAGCCCAATAACGTCACGAACGCGGCGATCAAACCCGCGATATGTTTCTTATTCATTGTTATCCGTTTTCAATAAGGAACGAAAAAAATCGGCCGATTCTATCGTTCAACGGATAATTGCACCATCAATATGTCATGATCTACTGAAGTTATTGATCATACCGACTGGCTTTATCAATATTCAGTGGAAACATAACATTAGCTGCCTTCGAGTAATTGCACTTCCTGACCGTCGACCAGTCCACTGGCGCCGCGCACCACCACTTCACTGCCAATGGCAATATCGCCTTTCACCGCCACTTTGCCATCACTGCTGTACAGCACATCAACAGGTACGGATTTCACCGTGGCTGGCACGGCGTCACCCTCATCATGAGTTTGATTGGAAGATTGATTAGCCGCTTGCTTGGATGCTCGCTCTGATGCTTTGGCTATCACAAACAAGGCACTGCCGTGCTTACCGGTGACGATGGCATCACGGGGCACCAATACCCCACCGCTGGCAAAGCGGGTTGGGATCGCTACCCGCACCGGCTGTCCAATGGTCATGGCTGCCGTCGTGGCATCCTGCTGCGGTAATAAGCGCAATTCAATCAATCGGGAGCGGGAATCGGCACTGGCGCTGCGGGTAGCCAATGTCGCCTTGAACGGCTCCCCTTCCACCGTTACCTTCAGCGATGCCGTTTCAGGTAACAGCGAGGTGACAGAGATAGGTGCCTGCAAGCGAATTTCCTGCTGCGCCGTATTGACCAAATGCAGCACACTTTCACCCTGATGTATGTACTCGCCCTGTGTTTTGAACACTCGGTTAACCGTACCATCAAAAGGCGCGACTAACCGGGTACGGGCCAGCTGCTCTTCAACCACACTGACCCGTAAACGGGCGTTCTCCAGTTCAATACGGCGAATCGCCAAATCGTGACGCGCCTGCGCTTGCTCTGTTTTGGAAATATTGCGTTTTTTAGCCAATTTCTCCAATCTGGCGAGTTCGATTTCCAAATGCGCCACATACGCGCGTGCTTTGCGAACCTCAACATTTTCAATTTTGAGTTGCAAGGCTAAAGAATCCGCATTCACTTCTGCCAGCACATCGCCCTTTTTGACCTGCTGACCGAATGTCACCACCGACATCAAGCGGCCCGTGGCCTCCATGCTCAATTCCGCCTCTTGCTGGCTCTGTACCGTACCGCTATACCAACTGACCGGTGCAGACTGTTCCGCTTCTACCACCGCAAGTGCCACCGTTTTAGCAGCCCATAGCGGTAACGCGGTGAACATTAACAGACTGCCCAATGCCGCATGGCGTGAAAAAAACGCGAGTTGCTGTGTTGGTTTGCCTGCTTCCATGGCGTTTCTCTTCCTTTCTCTTCGTTTTACTTTTTTATATGTATGGATCTTATGTATAGATCTTATGCCTGGGTATATCGTTTTCATCGTTTGGCTAACCCTGCGCAGCCACACGCTTTGGCGAGGTTGCAGTCCGGTGATCATCTGTAGAAGATGCTGCTTTTCCCATCCGCAATAAAGCGGGAAGCAAAATCAAGGTGAACAAGGTACTGACCAGCATCCCCCCCACAATCACGGATGCTAACCCGCGATAGATTTCGCTGCCCGTTGCCGGACTCAGCAGTAACGGCAACATGCCGCACACACTGGTTAATGTGGTCATGAAGATCGGGCGGATCCTACGGGTCAGCGCATCCTGAACGGCGGCCACCCGCTCCATGCCTTCTCGCTCATTCGTGCGGGTTTGATGCACCAGCAAAATCGCATTATTCACCACCAGCCCCAACAAAATGACAAACCCGATCATAGTCAGCAAATCCACCGGTTGATCCACCAGTGTGTGCATGATCTGAATCGCCATCACGCCGCCGGATGTCGCCAACGGTAAAGTCAAAATCACCAGCAACGCATCGCGTAATGTGCCAAACAAGCCCCATAGCAACAGCAGCAAAATACTCAGAGCAAAAGCAAAAATAGCCAGCATGTTGTTGATCGCCTGCTTTAAACTGTCCGCATTACCCGACAGTTGAACAGAGCCGCCTTCTGGCAATACTGCTTCTATCTTTTCAATGGCTTGAGCCTGTAATTGCTCCATCGCCACTTCCAATGTCATGTCATCGCTGGGCTGCACCGCCAGGACAAAGGCGCGTTTCCCATCAATACGATCAATCGACTTCGGCCCCATCACGGTGTCTACTCGCAGCAATTCACCGAGAGGCACAATCGCCCCTGACGGGGTAGCCAGAGGAATGGCCCCCAATTGCTCAGGAGATTGTGCGGCGCTTGTCATCAGCATCATATCGAGCTGCTGATTCCCATCGAAAAAGTTTCCGAGATAACGGCCAGAACCCAATGCACGGATCACGGTAGGTAAATCCCCACGGCTCCAGCCCACCTCCGCCAAGCGACGATCATTAGGGATCAACCGTAGCTCTGGCGCGGTAAATTCAAGCGAGCCATGCGGCCATACTTGGGCATTCGGCATCGCTTCTTCTAAGATGACTTTCGCTTCCTTTGCAGCACGAAATAACTGTGGCATATCGTTCGCTTTTAACACTACAAGGATCTCTTTGCCGGATCCAAAACTACCGAACAAGGATCCTTGGCGTGCAAACGCCCTGACATCCGGCAAGCCGACGGTGATCTCATCCCGCACGATGGCTTCCAGCTCTTTAATACGGGTTTGATCAATGGCGCGTACCCCCATGGTCGCGCCCCCCGGCCACATGATGAAATAGTAGTTCTTTAAGGCTGGTTCTTTTTCCCCATCCATATAGGGTTGCAGGCGTTCCACCATGGTATCCATGACTTCTTCACCCACTGCGTTAATGCCAATACCCGGTGCGATAGAAAACCACACATCCACCGCATCGCGCTTCACATCCGGCAGGTAATCCATCTTGGGTAACCCGACACGGGTTAAGGCCAGTGGTAACGCCAAGAGGGTCACAATCACAATACTCCGCCGCAATGGCGTGGCCGTTAAGCGCATGCTTAAACCCGCTAAGCGTTGCCAGGCCGAAGTGTAATTGTCTTGTAAGCGGCTATCGGCCAGCCAGCGAGAGGCGGCGACAGGCAACACCGTCACAGCCACAATCAGTGACATTGTCACGGCTACCGCAATGGTGATCGCCAAGTCAGCAAATAGCTGCCCTTCTACATCATTGAGCATCAAGATAGGCAGGAAAATGGCCACCGTAGTCAGGGTCGATGCCAACAAGGCACTCCACACCTGTTTGGTACCCTGCTCCGCCAGATCACCCAGATTATTTAGTTGCGACTTATCACTCACCGCTTGGTTATCGGCTTGCTGTGTTGCTGCTAAAGCAGATCGCTTCTCCCGCAGCCGAATAATGTTTTCTAACACCACAATCGCGGCATCCAACACCATGCCCACCGCGAACGCGAGGCCCGCCAGTGAAATCACATTCAACGTGCGACCCGTCAGTTTCAGTACACAAATGGTGAGCAAAATACTGATCGGAATCGACATGGCGATAATTAACGTGGCCCGTGCTTTTCGAATAAAACACCAGAGCACCGCCACTGCCAGCAACACACCAAATAAGAGGTTGCCGGTCACCATATTCAACGCACGCATAATAAAGACAGAGGCATCATAGGACATTTCCAGATGCACCCCATTTCGCGCTAATACGTTGCTATTCAGTTGCTCAATGGCTTCTTTTACAGAAAGGAGCGATTCCAGTGCATTGGCACCACTTTCTTTCATCACACTGATATTGATGGCGGGATTGCCGTTTTGCACCCGCAGGGTACGGGGTACCGCACGTTGCACCTCGACGTCCGCCAAATCACGCAAGTACACAGGCAAACCACCACGCCACGCCACCACCATGTCGCCGAACTCATCCAGCTCGTAACGACCGGCATACCGCAGCTTGTATTCTTTACGGCCGATATCTAACCGCCCCGCTGACGCATCACGTCCCGCAGAAATACGCCCCACCAGTTCAGGAATGGTGATCCCTAACTCCGCTAGCCGATAAGGATCAAAACGGATTTCCACCTGTCGGTCACTTTCCCCGCGCACTTCAATCCGGGATACGCCATCCACGCTGGTTAACGCCGGTTCGATTTGCGCTTCCACTAAGTCCTGATACGCCTGAATCGGCGTGTCATTGCCTGGCAGTTGTTGTAAAAACAGGGAGGTCAGTTGATCGTTATTGGATCCGCTGTGAATAAAAGGCCCATCAATATCGGAAGGTAAATTCGTCGCCTGATTCACCCGGCTGATCACCTCCAACATGGCTTTTTCCATGTCAGTGCCGATTTCAAACTCGAGATCGATCTCTGCCCGCCCATTGCCCGCTTCGGTATACACGGTTTGGGTGCCAGAAATCCCTTGCAGAACCTGTTCAAGCGGTTCGGCCACTTCCGATTCCATCTCTTCGGCAGCCGCCGCACGCCAATGCACCGTAAGCGACAAACTCGGTCGGGTAATGTCCGGGAACAATTGAATAGGCAGGGTTTTAATACTGAGCAGCCCAAATAACGCTGTCAGTGCAACAGCCACCGCAATCACAGCGGGACGAGAAATGGCATAGCGTGTAAGAAACATAACATCCTTTGTCTTTGTTCTTCGTATACTGCGCGCGTCTACAGCCTATCGCTGCCCGACGGAGGGTAATGAAAGCACCTCCTTCGCTTTCATCAGGCGAACAATTGCCGTCTTACTCTGCAAAAAGGGGATATCCACCAGCTAATTGCAGCATCAGTAACAATTGCGCAACACACACCTTAGCAAAATTGACTGGCTTTTACAGAGCCTTGTTGCATTTTGGTTACAAATTTATCGTTCGCGCAGTGTATATCGCCGTAGCGCATAATTTTTGGGTCATAAACGGCAAAGCACCCCGCCATTTACTGCGGATTTTTTCTGTGAAGTCACTGCTAAATTCACTTTTTCCTCGCCCGATAGCCCCCAGACGGTGTGGTAGTCTGAAAGGTGATATTGGGTATAGGCGTCTAGCGGGAATAAATACATGAAGCGGATAAGGACATCGCGATTGCGCTGCCAGGAAGGCAATTCAGATAAAGTGTATGAGGTTGATCTCATCGAAACAGCGGCCATGTCAGAGGAAAAATACCTCGTAAACTTCCGCTATGGGCGATACGGCAGCACGCTACGAGAAGGGTCGAAAACCGCCATGCCCGTTCCTTTTGAACAGGCCGAAAAAATCTTTGATTCTGTGGTGATATCGAAACACAATAAAGGCTATGTTTCAGAAGATGACAGCTCAGGCGAGCCCCCACGCCCCTCTCCCACAGTGTCTTCAGCGGCTGACCACACCGATGCACCAACGGCCGCTTACACCGACGCCCTGCTGACCCGGATCAAAAATGAGAAGCATGATCCTACACGATCACGGCAGATCTGGCGACTGTCACCAGCTCCCCATCCAGAAGCCGCAGCACTCATCACCGATTTTCTCCAAGCGAATAATAAACATCACGACTGGCGCGATAGCTACAGCATTTTATGGACATTAGGTCGCATTGGTTCATCCTCTGATATCAAGACCGTCACCTCGTATCTCAATGACTCTAACCCGGTCATCGCCAGCCTTGCGCTGGAAGTGATGCTCGCATTAACCGCGCCAGACCAACGCCAAGCCACGTATCAGGCACACTGCCCTTCGTCGGTGCCCTTAACGCCTGACACACTTCAGCAGCACATCAACGCATTTTGTCACGAGGCAGCACAGCAGAAACGCATTGGCGCGCCTGTCACGCACCCGATCAACGCTGTATTAAAAGAGGCCTATTTACAATCTTGGTTTAACCCTGAGATCAAACGCACCTTGCTGGCATTATTGCCAGACATTCCGTTTTCACCCGGCGCCTTTAAAGGGCTACGTTACCTGCTAAAGATGAGTGAGTTCCGATTAGACCGCGAGATGCAGCCACTTATCAATATCCATTTAGAAGCCAGCGCCCCCCATTTTAATCGTCAGTGGATGTATCACTACAGCGGACACGGCAGGCTCGAGGTATCGAAAGAACTGGCTTCTGACAATGCCCGGTTAGCCCATTCACAACATACCCATCGCTATTTTACCGCGCGTTTCTCTCGCACGCTGAAGCAATTGGGCATTGCCAACAGTCCGCTTTTCACCGTAATGGCCGAACACACCTTGCTGCAGTATACCGACGACCATGCCAAGGCCCCGCGTACCTTTAACGATTGCCACTATGATCGCAGCTGGCAACGCCATTTAACCCGTACGCGCCACTATGATGGCTATGCGCATTGTTCTGCCTTAAATACCCTATTGCATACCCATGCGCCTCATTACCGCAAAAATGCCCGTGGCATTTGGCAATATGATCCGAACGAAACCTTCACCGGGCGTGGTGAAGCCTTCCCTCACTTGTGGGATAACGCCCCTGACGCGCTATTGCGCATTGCATGCCATACCCGCTGTCAGCCCGTTGCAGATTTCAGTGTGCGGGCATTACGTGATAATTCAATGTTTTGCGCAGGCATACCCTTAGACGCATTAATCACGCTACTGCTAAAGCCCTATGATTCATTACAGCAGTTTGCACTGCAGCAATTACGCCGTCGAGGATCAGACACGCCACTGCCAGATCACATAATCTGTCAGTTGTTTTTGAGTCCTTCTGACGATGTGATTACCTTTGCCCTGGCTGAATTAGATAAAATCCGCGATTTCAGTCACTCTGTGCCGCTACTGAGTACGCTACTGTGTCTCGATCATGCCGCCCTTCGCGCATGGCTGGATACGCTGTCACAGCGTCTTGCCTTCACGGCCATCAACCCGGCGGCACTCTTAACTGCAACGATCCGTGCCATTACCGATCAACACGCCACGATAGATAGTGGGGGCGGCACGCATACTGAAACAGAGATAGATATCGAGACAGAAACAGACACACGCACGCCGCGACTCTCAATCACTCTACCCTCACTCGCTGACGTACAGGGGGAATGGCTGTTTCAATGGATCCAGTCGCATTGTGAAAAAGCCATAAGCCAACTCGATGTGTCATCTGTCGAAGCATTGATCCAACACCCATCCGCAGTTGTTCGCTTACTGGGGTGTCGCTTGCTGGACGCCATGCCTATCAGTTACAGCCAAATTACTGAGTCAACCTTACAAGCCATTGAACGCTCGTCATCTAAAGCCATACAAGCATTCAGCCTTGCCCTGTTGAAGAAACTGGCCCCTGAACAGCTGAGCGAAAAAGTGGATTACCTCATCGGATTACTGCCCCAATGCGGCCCCGATAAACAAGCGGCAATTTTAAGCGTGATCGCGACGGCGATCAGTGCACATAAGCCCTCTCGTCCCCTGATTTTCCAGCACATTGTCCACCAGCTGCACACCCGTGATCTGGCGAACTCTTTACAGCAGTTACTGCTGCTCTTTTTATCGCAGCATTTTGATAGCGCACTGGCTGGCAATAAAAACAATGGGCTCTGGCAATTGGCAACAGCCCGCTCCGCCATGGCGCAATCCCTGGCGGCGGACTATTTGGCAGCAGACCGGTTATCGGCAGAACAGTGGTTTTCGCTGCTCTCCAGCCCCACGTTGTCGCTGCGAAAACAGGCAAGAACCTACTTCAGCCATCAGCCTGATGCCCTGCTCGGGCAAATGGACAGTATTTTGCAGGTATTGGAAAGCCCATGGCCAGACACCCAAAGTTATGGCTTTACCTTTTGCCGCGAACATCTGACAAAAGAGGATTGGCAACCGGATCAGATCATCGCGGTTTGCGACAGCGTGGTAGAGCCCGTTCAGCAATACGGCCGCGAACTCATTCAGACCTATTTTGACGCCGATGATGGCCCACAGTATATGCTGCAACTCAGTCAGCACCCTGCTGCGAACGTGGAATTGTTTGTCAGCCAGTTATTGCCTCTGTATGCCGCTGGCGACAGCGACATGATTGTCGCACTGCAGCCTTATTTCTTGTCCGTGCTATCACGCGTCAATGCCGGTCGCGTCACCAAAGACAGAGTGATCGCCTTTCTTCAGGAAAACGCCGACACGTCACCGCAAACGCTGGAAATGACCTGTGCGTTGCTCACTCGCCTGTCTTTAACGTCAGTGCAAAAAGACAAAAGTGCCTATCTGAAACTGATGCTGGATCTGGCCTCGCGCCATGATGCTAATCAGACCGAACTGCCGATACACATCACCCCGCGCCCCACGACATCACCGCGCCGGATGGAGGAATAAACATGGAAGTCGCTTACCGCTATGCCAAAACGTCGCAGATCGGTTCAACCAGTAAACAGACGGACATGTCATTTGCCCCCGATCTTTCTCGTAGCCCTACGTTCTTTGTCGGGGAAGTCAAAGATAAACGCCGTTTCCGAGAGGCCATTTCCTGCCTGCATGATGTGGTGATCTCCGATATGCGTTTTCAGCCGAAAAACCGCGAGGAGTATGAACGATGGCTCGCAGACGAAGAGCCCCGCTTGCTGGCTGAATTTGCCAACCAATCTGAAAAAGTCAACGCGGAACTTGCTGCGGTCAATGCCGAATTAAACGCGATGAGTAAAGAAGCCCATACCGTGATGGCCCCTTACTATCACGCTCAGCAGCAATATTTTAAGTACCTGTATAAACACGATATTGATGCCTGGTATGTGCTGGATCCGGTGATCACCATTCACCCTGATCAAGTCTTCTTTGAATGCTTTTCAGAAGACGAGTCCAGCTACGGCAAGCTCACTTGTCACTATGATGTGTTTGAACATATCAGCGACAAAGCATACGGCACCACCAACATTGATTATTCCACCGGCTTGTATCATGAATTTCAAAAAATACGGGACTACCGCACCACGCGTCTGAAAATCGATCCGGAAGGTTTCAACATCCAAACCTCAGGGGCAGCGGCGTATGACGAGAAAAAAATTGACCTGCCAGACAGTTGGGTGCGCGGCTTTTTACAAGTGAGCTCAGCCATGACCTTGCCGATGGTCACACTGCGATTACAGCCAATGGACATACATAACCTGTGTGCACAATTGAAACGCAGAAAAGAGCGTGTCGGCCCCCGTGCCATGCGCTTTGAATTGGAGCCCGGCCGTCCTGTTCGTGTCGTCATGGAACCCTGGAATGAGGTGCTGCAGTTTGATCGCTCTATTTACCAAGGAGATACTGCACGTACCATTCGCGTATGGGGACGCCGTCGTCTTCTGATTCTGGAACGCTTGCTCCCGGTCGCCAATCATTTTGACGTGCACTTAATGGGTGATGGCTTACCCTCATTTTATATTGCCAATATGGGGCACTTGTCTTTCACGCTCGGGCTGTCAGGCTGGAGTGCTAACGACTGGTCCAAAGCTGGTGATTTTGATCTGCTTGCGCCGCGTGAACCGGTGGATCAATCCACCGCCCAAACCGTTTACAACGCCCTGTCGGCCCAGCATGTCGAAAGTGCGCAGCGCCTGGCAACCCGTTTGCATCTAGACATCAGCACGGTGAAATCCGCATTGGCGCAATACAGCCAATTGGGATTGGTACTGTATGACATGGAAAGTGATGTGTATCGCCTGCGTCAGCTCTACAACACCCTGATTGATCTTGAGACCGTCCGCTTTAACAACGAACGGGAGAAAAAAGCCGCCCGTTTCGTGCAGGCTAATCTGGTCACTGTCAGCCACTGTGAAACCAATGAGAACGGCACTGCCCTGTCAGGCAGTGTGCTGGATAACGCACGTGCACATCAGGTTTCCCTCACTATCGACAAAGATCAACGCTTAACGCAAGGCCAATGCGAATGCCATTTCTGGCACCAAAATAAATTACGCCTTGGCCCCTGTGAACACATGCTGAGTTTACGATTACACGTGGCAGAGGCGGCATTCAAATGAGCCGAATTACGGGAGTCACTTCACTATTCACAGGCCCTCGGCTTGTATTGAAAACGGCAATTCATACAATCTTGATTAACGGTAGCGCGGCTAAAGAACCTTGCATCGCGAATGGTGGATCACCATTCTGGTTTACAGGCTACCCACGCGTCACTGGTGAAATCTTAACTGGGCCGCACAGTCACCCATATCGCTATTGCGGTATGACTTCAAAGAAGTCAATGAGCGATATGGGTAACGTGCGGCATCGAGTTGATTACCCCAGTACTCAGAACTCTTCGAAGGAAGACGCCGCGCTACCGTTCCTCCCTCACTCTGCCGATAGTACGCATCCTTCTCCTGCATTTTTGTTCACTTCTTTCTTCCTGTCACAGGAGGTACGTTGCCATGCGTAATTCAGACCCAAGCCAAAACAACAGCAACAACAACAACAACAGTGTATTGCCGCCCGAACCATCACCCAAACTGACACGCCAGCAGATCTATGATCGTATTCGCCAGTCGAGCAAAGACGAATACATACTCAGTGAAATGATCCGTTTAGGCTTTTGGCAGAAAGATCGCACTAAGCCCAGTATTGCCGAAAAATTTATCGAAAAACGCAGTGCATTACTGAGCAGATTGCGAGAATTAACACGCCTCAATCGTCTTTATCAGGATCCTGAGAAGGCCCTGCTCGCATTGCATAAAACACGCAAAAAAGCAGCGCTGGAAAAACGCGAACAAATCCGGATTAATCACAACCTCGCCCGCTATGAGAAAGCCCTGCGCTGGCACAAAAAACAACAGACCCATTTCACATACTTGGGCGACGCTGGATATGGTGATAAGGCACTCACAGCAGGCCTGCAACAGACCACCTGTGACACCGCCCGGCTGACTGCACACGGTTTGCCTGCGTTCAGTCATGTCGGTGAGCTTGCCGACGCCATGGGTATCTCCACCTCGGAATTGCGGTTTCTGTGTTATCAAAAAGACGTGTCGACCGTCAGCCATTATCAGCATTTTGCACTCAGTAAAAAAACCGGCGGTACACGACTGATATCCGCCCCCATGCCAAGAATGAAGCGCGCCCAATACTGGTTGCTGGATAACGTGTTAAACCTTCTGCCCATCCATGATGCGGCACACGGCTTCATCCAAGGGCGTAGCATTGTGACGAACGCCAAACCGCATACCAACAAACAGGTTGTGATCAATTTAGATCTCAAAGACTTTTTCCCGAGCATCACCTATCCCCGGGTAAAAGGCATATTTAAGCAATCAGGTTACAGCGAGGCACTAGCGACAACCTTTGCTCTTATCGCTACCAAATCGGACACACAAGCGGTCGAAATGGACGGACAGACCTACCATATCGCCAACGGTAAGCGTGAGTTGCCACAAGGATCTCCCTGTAGTCCAGCCATTACCAATGTGCTCTGCCGTCGTCTTGATGCACGCTTACAGGGCATGGCACACAAACTGGGCTTTACCTACACCCGTTATGCTGATGATCTGACCTTTTCCAGTGATGAGACCGATAAGATCCAGTATGTATTGTGGCGTTGCCAACGCATTGTCACGGATGAAGGCTTTACCCTGCATCCAGACAAAACCCGCGTGATGCGTAAACACCAAAAGCAAGAAGTCACGGGGATTGTGGTCAATGATGGGCTGTCGGTGGATCGCCCTACCTTGAAACGCTTCCGCGCGGTGGTACGGCAGATTGAATTAGATGGCCACTACGGCAAACACTGGGGGACTGGCGAATTGTTCCAGAGCTTGACCGGGTACGCCAACTTCGTGGCCATGGTCGCGCCAGAAAAAGGTATCCCGCTGCAAAAGCAAGTTGCTCACCTGAAACGCCAATACAATATTCCGGTTGCCGCAGGAAAGATCACGGCACTCAACAAACGTTTATTTCGCCTCAAAGCCGCCAAAGGCGAGGCCCCTCGCGAGGCATGGTGGCAACCGGCAGAAAAACCGGCCCCGGTATTAGCCCTGACGCAACAACAAATGGATGCGCAAAAACAGCAAGCGCGGCAAGCGGCGAAAGCCAATCAAGCCAATACGCATTCAGCTCATCCCGAGATGGCACCGGATCATACAAACCCAGCATTCATATCGGGGGGCAATGAAACCAACACCGCGAGCCCGAATCGCTTCGGTAGCCCTGTTGTGTGGACGGTGGTGGTTGTGTTGTTGCTGTTGAAAATATTCGTGTATTAAACGAAGAGGTTCAGCGGCTAGACGTCGCCGCTGATACGCGACCTTACCTAGCAGCAGGCCAATCACAACAAGGTGGTCATTAGCCGGCTGGTGTCGTAACTGATTTCTGGACAATTTCGTGTTACCCGCCACTTCAACACTCCTTTAGACAAAGTGTCTCAGCGTTTTACTAATTTAGAAATCAATGAAAATTTCCTAGGTATACTAAGACAGCGAAATGGGTTGCCTTGTATCCACACCTATCGCCCTATCTTCTCAAACCCTCTATCCTTCGCAAGTTGCTGCGCTAACTTCTTAGCGACCTTCAACAGCGCACTATCTGTGAATTGTTCAGCTTCTGACTTGTTATGTACCAAGACACCGCCGCATAAATATAAAACTTTTAAAGATGAGTCGTTGCGCATTGCCTTATGGCTACCCGTTACAATTGCACCATCTTCACCAGAAAAGACACGATACCCTCGAGCACCAAGCCCGCCTTGAACAAGTGTTAATGGCTCCTTTCCATACGGCTTATTTGCATCCAGTAAATCGATATTGGTTGATGTGTAAGCTGTTTTGTTTGTTGGGGATAAGTATACCGCTACAATGCGTGGCATTATTGACTTTCCCTTTTTTAGGGTAGTTAAGGACTGCGACACTTTTTCTTTTCGGGTCCTACTAGGTATTGAGGTTAAAGTGTCGAATACTTCTGCGTGGCGATCCGCAACATACGATTCAAAGTAAAAGCGGGGGTTATGGCTTGTTTTATCTTTGGAGCGATTAGTACCAAAGATAAAACTTTCGAGTTGATTCACCTCTACATCACACTCTTTCGCCCATCGATTCATCCGCAGAACATAATCATTGAAAGCGGCACTGCGCATTGCTGATCGCAACTTAACATCAACGCCCTCTACTCTAGAAATATACTGCTTAGCTAATTGCTTATCTCCTTCATCAATAAGCAATGCGCAGTATGCAAGTCTTGTCCACTTATCAAAAATAGGTGAAATAATCGCTAAACTATCCGCCTCTGAAATGAAGAAAAATAACTTAGTAAAGTACGCATCGCCTAAGCCCTTTAGCTTTCCCTCTCGTTCCATGTAGTCATATGCTAGAGAAAATAATCGTTGCTGCAATAATCGCTTAACAACCAACACTATCCCATCTATTCGCTCTGGAGTCACATCTAGTAATTTGCTTAGGTTGTCTCCCGTTACACCTCCAGTCGATACCCCGCCCCAAATCATTGCTGCAAAAAAACCTTTATAGTACTCGTGGTTCTTAAAATACTCGGTCACTTGCTCTCGACCGATATAACCATCTGAACAATCATGTAAGATTCCATCGATTACTTTATGGTGACGATAATTGAAATACCTATTTGCAATCTTAAAACTTGGCTGCTTTATTCTCTTTATTTTTTCAAGATTGCTTTTCAGAAACAGCGGGATCATTTTTAATTTTGCCTATTCTGTTTGTCATGGGTTCAGTTTATCGAGATTCTACCAAATTAAAATAAGTGTAGAGGTAACTAACTCAAAAAGGAGTAAAAACGAGCTATCCTAAATCCCGCCATTGACCAACAGTATGGGTGTCATCTTTACATTGTCATCTGCTCATTGATTCACAAAAGATGCCAATATCACATATTTACAAAAATGCCCTCTCAAAATAGGCCTTAAGTATCATCAATTCAGAATAATTTAGTACGTTATAAGGGAAGATATTTTATGTTCAAGGATGATATCGATGAGCACGAAAAAAACGCACTCCATACAAACGCTCCTCTACTGGGGAACGGGCATCATCATGGCTTTTCTTCTCATTTTCTTTTATGCCGACAATCAGGTAGATAAAAAAGAAAATGCGCTTCATCTGTTGCAACTCGACATCGCCCTCTCTTCTCAGCAAATGCTCATGATGCGCAGACATGAAAAAGATTTCCTTGCCCGCCAAGATGATAAATACATTGCCAAAATGACGGATGAAGCCAACGCCATCAAAGCACGTCTGAAGACAATCAATGACAACATGACGATGTATGGACTCGCTTCCGATTTTGATTATCAAGAGACGGTATCCGCCATTGATGCTTACCTTGCACAGTTCAACCAGTTAACCAAGACGGTTTACCTTATCCATGGCGACAACCAGAATAAAGGCGCGATTGATGACCTCAAACAATCCACATTGGGCTTTGAGCGTGTCGCATTTGTCGCCAATGATGAGCAATTAACCAACCAGTTAATCGACTTACAATCTCTGCTCATCTCGTTTTTCAAAGATTTTGATACAGCACTGCTCCCACAGATAAATACCGCCTTAGACGTGCTTCAACAACAAGTGGATACCCATTCAGAGAACACGCTTCTCGCCACACAGTTCACACGTTTTTCCGAACATTACTCTGCCCTCAAAAATGACTTTGAAAAACTGGGCTATAGCCATAATAAAGGGCAACTGGGGCTGTTACGTTCCACCATCCATCGTGTTGAAACGAACTTAAAAACCCTCTACGACGATATGCCCACATTGATAGAAAATAAGCTGTATACGTATATGTTTTATCACAATCTGCTAGCCGGCTTGCTCGGCGCGTCTATCCTTGCCGTTCTGTTTTTTGTGATTCGTTCCGTTTCAAGTTTGGAATCAGCCCTGCTTGCTTCCAAAGAAAAAGCCACCCGCGCAAACCGTGCAAAAAGTTCGTTTTTGGCCAATATGTCGCATGAAATCCGTACCCCGCTGAACGGCATTATCGGGATGACGGAAATACTGGCTGACTCTAAATTATCAGCCATTCAAAAAGACTATCTCACCACCATCAATTCATCATCGCAGACATTGCTGATGCTAATTAATGATGTCCTTGATCTGTCTAAGATTGAATCCGGTCACTTGGAAGTGAACGCCCATACCTGTGATATTCGTGAAATCATATACGACACCGCCGCGCTGATCGCCCCCAAAGCCCAGCAAAAGAACGTTGATTTACGGATTAACATGGACGTGAACATTCCGGATTATGTGCGTGCTGATGAACAGAAAATTCGCCAAGTTATGATGAATCTGGCCTCCAATGCCATCAAATTCACGCAAACCGGCTCCGTCACTTTTACGCTTAATCTTGTTAAACAAAACGACCACAGTTTTGATTTCTACTTTGCGGTCAAAGATACCGGGATCGGTATTGATAGCAGTAAACACGACCAAGTGTTTGAAGAGTTTAAGCAAGAGAGTAATAGCACCTCGACAACGTATGGGGGCACCGGTCTTGGATTGGCGATTTCGTCCAAAATGATCAAAATGATGGGAGGCGAAATTCAAATTACGTCTGAAAAAGGGCAAGGCTGTGAGTTCTATTTCACGATTCGTCTCGCTCAAGACCCTGAGCAGAGAGTGCGTAAAGGTGAGCCAAAAACAGTCATTTATTGCAGTTCAAAACCGGATAGCTTGTTACTTCAAAATCTAGAGGCCATGCACTATCCCGTTTCACTTATCGACTCACCGGAGGAAGTCGCTCAAAGCTTGAATAAGCCCGCCGAGAGCAACCCAAACACGGTGTTGATTATGGATGTGCCCTGTTTTGATAGTCAGGTTGAAACGGTCAACCAGCAATACCCTCACCTGCCGCTTCTACTGTCACGCCCTAATAATGCTGAAAAAGTGGATTATGGTGACATCATTGCTGGCTACATCACGCTACCGCTGCTGGGCAGCCGATTAGATGCGTTGATTAAATCCGCCAAAGTCCACAATGCAGAAACCAAAGACCGTGATGAGGCAGCAATCGCAGACACAACGGATGATGCCGGCGCGAATGGCATGGTATTGGTGGTTGAAGATAACACGGTCAATCAGAAAGTGGTTTCCATTAACCTGAAGAAACTCGGCTTCCAGTATGAAATTGCCAATAACGGCGCTGAAGCCCTTGAGCTCTTCAAACAGCACCATGATAAAACACGGTTAATACTCATGGACTGCATGATGCCGATTATGGATGGCTTTGAAGCCACTACTGAAATTCGCAAATTTGAACACGAAGAGAAACTCCATGAGACGCACATTATTGCCCTCACGGCGTCTATTCTCGATGACGATATTCAGCGTTGTTTTGATTCAGGGATGAACGATTACCTGCCCAAGCCGTTCCGCCGGGAAGTGTTAATCGAAAAGCTGGAAAAACATGCGGTATGTGAAAGCTAGGGTACCGTTTATATCGAGTACACATTTCTTACAAACATAAAAAAACGCGGGTCAAGACCCGCGTTTTTCTGTTCAGCAACGGTAAGTAAAATTACACGTCGTAAGTGGTCGATGAAATGTCGCCACCTTTACCTGTCCAGTTAGTGTGGAAGAACTCGCCACGTGGCTTGTCAGTACGCTCGTAAGTGTGCGCACCGAAGTAGTCACGCTGTGCTTGCAGCATGTTTGCTGGCAAACGAGCTGTGGTGTAACCGTTCAGGAATGTCAGTGCGGAAGACATACATGGCATTGGTAGACCTGTCTCGAACGACTTCGCTACCACTTTACGCCATGCAGGCAGACACTGCTCTAGGATATCTTTGAAGTAGTTATCCAAGCCTAGGAACGCTAGCTCTGGGTTTGCTTCAAACGCATCACGGATGTTACCCAGGAACGCACTACGGATGATACAACCGCCACGCCACATTAGCGCTACGTTACCGTAGTTCAGTGACCAATCGTTCTCTTCAGACGCTTCGCGGATCAACATGAAGCCCTGTGCGTAAGAGATGATCTTAGAGGCAAGCAGTGCCTGACGCAGTGCATCAACCCACTGTGCCTTGTCGCCTTCAATCGCTAGGATTGGGTTGTTGAACACTTTTTCTGCTTCAACGCGCTGATCTTTCAGAGAAGACAGACAACGTGCAAATACAGAGTCAGTGATCAGCGTTAGTGGGATACCGTGCTCAAGCGCATTGATACCTGTCCACTTACCGGTACCTTTCTGGCCAGCGGTATCAAGGATCTTCTCAACCAGTGCTTCACCGTCTTCATCTTTGTAGCCCAAGATGTCAGCCGTAATTTCAACTAGGTAGCTGTCTAGCTCTGTCTTGTTCCACTCAGTGAAGATCGCTTGCATCTCGTCCGCAGACAGACCCAGACCTTCTTTCATGAAGTGGTAGGCTTCGCTGATCAGCTGCATGTCACCGTATTCGATACCGTTGTGTACCATCTTAACGAAGTGACCTGCACCTTCTTTACCTACCCAGTCACAGCACGCTTCACCTTGTTCGGTTTTCGCTGCGATGCCCTGGAAGATAGGCTTCACGAATGGCCATGCTTCTGGATCGCCACCCGGCATGATTGAAGGTCCGAAACGCGCACCTTCTTCACCGCCAGACACACCTGCACCGATAAAGCGGATGCCTTTTTCACGCAGTGACGCGTAACGACGGTTAGTGTCTGGGTAGTTTGTGTTACCACCATCAATAATGATGTCGCCTTCGTCCAGTAGCGGAGCCAGTGCATCAATGAACTGATCAACAACGTCACCCGCACGCACCATTAGCATCACTTTACGTGGGCTTTCTAGCTTGCTAACCAAATCTTCCAATGAGGTTGCGCCAACAATGTTGGTCCCTTTTGCCGGACCATTAAGGAACTCATCAACTTTAGCAACGGTACGGTTGTAAGCAACCACTTTGAAACCGTTATCGTTCATGTTTAGGATCAGGTTCTGGCCCATAACGGCCAAACCGATAACACCAATATCTGCTTTCATTTTCGCTCCTTATGCCAGCTCTTTGGCTGCTTCTGAATCTAGGTACCACTCAGTGATGCCATGCTTGGCAACCACCTTAGCGGCAGGATAATTGTTTGCTTCTGGTGACTGCTCGGCGATCTGTTTCAAAACAACCGCTTTGCTCTCACCCAGCACTAAATATGTAATGCGTTTTGCATTGGCCAACAGATGCGCGGTTTTCGACACGCGGATCTGACGCGTTTCAGGATGCGCCGCGATCGTCGCCAGCTCTGTGGCTTCATAGTTGGTTTGCTCTGGGAACAATGATGCCGTGTGGCCATCGGTACCCATGCCCAGCAAGATCCAATCAAACGCCGGCACACCGTGTTCAAGCGGGATCACCGTCAGCATTTCCTCGGCAAAACGACCCACTTCCATCGCCGCAAAATCTTCGCCACGAATACGGTGAATGTTTTCAGCCGGAATAGCAATATGATCAAACAGTAACGCTTTTGCCTGACCGTAGTTGCTCTGCGCGTTATCAGGCGCCACACAGCGCTCATCTCCCCACCAAAAATGCAGGTTTTCCCACGCAATAGTGGTCGCAAACTCGGAGTTTGCGAGAAAATCAAACAACTGTGACGGCGTGCTACCGCCCGATAGCGAAATGTGTACCGGACGATCTTGCTGACTGTAGGTTTTCAGTTCATTCGCCAGTGCTTCAACCACCTGTTGCGCACTGTCAAAAACGTGATAATTCATGCTACTCATAGCTCGCAGTAATCTGTGTTCGCCAGGTTCTTACATGGGAAACGCCACTCACGGTTGTCACGGGTCAACAACTCGTCAGCTTCTTTCGGTCCCCATGTGCCGGCTGCGTAGCCGTACAGGTGCTCTGGGTTTTCTTTGTAATCCAAGATTGGCTGAACAAATTCCCAACACGCTTTCACGGCGTCTGAACGGGCAAACAGTGTCGCATCACCTTTCATGGAATCCAGCAGCAGACGCTCGTAAGCCGTCAGCATATGGGTTTCTTCCAGACTTTCGTAGTGGAAGTCCATCGACACTTCTTTAGCTTCAAAGCCCGCACCAGGTTTTTTCAGGCCAAAGCTCATCAAAATGCCTTCATCAGGCTGAATACGGATGATCAGTTTATTCTCAGGTGCATTCGCACCAAACACTGGGTGTGGGGTTTTCTTAAAGTGAATAACCACTTCTGTCACGCGAGTTGGCAGACGCTTACCTGTACGCACGTAGAACGGTACACCGTTCCAACGCCAGTTATCGATAAACATCTTCAGACCCACGTAGGTCTCTGTGCGGGAATCTTCTGCCACACCCGGTTCGTCACGGTAGCCAATCAAATGCTTACCACGAACGTCAGATTCGGTGTACTGGCCCAACACAAGGTTGTTTTTCAGATCGTTTTCAGACAGTGGCTGCAGGCTTTGGAATACCTTCATCACTTCGTTACGCATGGTATCCGCGTTGATTGCCGCTGGCGGTTCCATTGCGACCATGGCTAACACTTGTAGCAGGTGGTTCTGGAACATATCACGCATCGCACCTGCGCCATCGTAGTAACCACCACGCTCTTCCACGCCAAGGAACTCAGCCGCCGTGATTTCAACGTAATCAATGAAGTTACGGTTCCACAAAGGCTCAAACATGCCGTTTGCAAAGCGGAATACAAGCAGGTTCTGTACCGTTTCTTTACCCAGGTAGTGGTCGATACGGTAGATTTGGTGTTCTTTGAAATGAGAGTGAAGATCGGTGTCAAGCTGCTCGGCGGTCGCCAGATCGTAACCGAATGGTTTTTCAACAATCAGACGTTTCCAGCCACGGGCTTCATTATTCAGGCCGTATGCAGACAGACATTCAGGGATCACGCTGTATAGGCTTGGTGGGGTCGCTAAGTAAAACGTGGTATTGCCGTTGGTGTGATAAGCCTGTTCAATCTCATCAAGGCGCGCTTTCAATTTAGCGTAATCTTCAACATCTTTGGTATCAATCGCTTGATAGTGAAGACGTTGGCAGAAAGCATCCAGTGTCTCTGGGTCCACTTTTTCGTTGGCCGTTAGTGAGGCTTTCAGCTTTTGTTGGAATTCTTCGTCAGAGTACTCTGTACGGCTCACCCCAAGGATGGCGAATTCTTCTGACAGTAATCCATTAGCATAAAGATGGTAGAAGGCAGGGATCAATTTGCGATGGGTCAAATCACCCGACGCCCCGAAGATGACGATACAATTATTTTCAGGCTTAACCATAATACTTACCCACTCGTCTGACTCCGTCAGCACAAGTCATTCATATATTGAGAGTCGCGATGTTATCACCAAGTAGCAAAAGTAACAGTAGGTTTTATCTATAAAATTAATAGGCAAAACCTTTCTTGATGATATTTTAGTCAACCATAGAATTTATGACGGCAAATCACGCCTGAAGTGGTGATTTGTTAAGCGAGAAATGTGGTATTACCAGCTAAACAGATGATAATGAAACCAATTGTTTAGTGTATTCCTCTTGGGGCTGGGTAAATAGCCTCTCGGTATCACCCTGTTCCACTATCCGGCCATTTTTTAATACAACCGTATAATGACAAAGCGATTTAACCACACTTAAATCATGGCTAATAAATAAATAGCTCAATTGATATTTTGCCTGCAAGTTTTTTAATAACTCCAATACCTGTCGCTGAACCGTTCTATCCAATGAGGATGTTGGCTCATCCAGTAAAATAAACGCCGGCTTTAATACCAATGCGCGAGCGATGGCAATACGCTGACGTTGCCCGCCGGAGAACTCATTGGGATAGCGGTGACGGGTCTGCGGATCCAGCTCCACTTCCCGCATGGCTTCACAGATGCGTTGGTCGGTTTCTTCGTCTGTCAGCGTATGGTGCACCGTTAACCCTTCACCGATGATTTGCGCCACTGACATGCGCGGATTCAACGCCGAGAAAGGATCCTGAAACACCACTTGTAGCTGACTGCGATAAGGCAACATCCCTTTGCGATCGAGTTTGGCGATGTCATTGCCGTTGTAGCGGATCCCCCCTTCACTCTCTAGCAGACGTAAAATCGCCATGCCGGTGGTGGATTTGCCCGATCCACTTTCGCCGACCAAGCCGACACTGTGGCCTTTTTGCAGCTGAAAACTCACATCGGTCACCGCTTTGATATGATCTTTCACGCGCTTGAGGATCCCGCCTTTAATGGGAAACCAGACCTTCAGTTGCGACACATCGAACAAAGTCGGTGCTTGTCCATTCGCTTCAACGGGTCTGCCGCTCGGATCTGAGGCGATTAATTGCTGGGTATAAGGGTCTTGCGGGCGATGGAATACATCGTCACGGGTGCCGGTTTCCACCAAGCGTCCCAATTGCATCACGGCCACGCGATCAGCGAGCTTTTTCACAATACTCAAGTCATGAGTGATAAAAAGCATCGCCATGCCAATTTCTTGCTGTAGTTGTTTCAATAAATCGAGGATTTGCGCCTGTACAGACACATCCAGCGCGGTCGTGGGTTCGTCAGCGATCAGCAGTTCCGGCTCATTGATCAACGCCATGGCGATCATCACCCGCTGGCGTTCACCGCCGGACAATTCATGCGGGTATGCCTGCATGCGTTTTTCCGCATCGCGCAATCCCACTTTCTTTAGCCATTCTACCGCTCGCTTTTCTGCTGCCGCTTGGCGCATGCCACGGTGTAACGCCAAGACCTCACACAACTGGCGACCGATTTTATGTAACGGATTCAGAGACATCATCGGCTCTTGGAAGATCATCCCGATACGGTTACCCCGTACATGACGCATGTCCCGCTCGCTGCACTGCAACATATCAATGCCGTCATAGTGCACACTGCCCGACAGATACCTTGCTGAACGCTGCGGCAACAAACGTAAAATGGCATTGGCCGTGACCGATTTACCGGATCCGCTCTCTCCCACTAAAGCGAGAGTTTCTCCCCGATACAATTGCAGGCTGACATCATGGGTCACCTGCTCAACCGTCTCCTGCCCCTTTCTCGTCAATGCCAGTGCATTAGTGCGCTGAAAGCCGATAGACAACTTATCAAGCGTTAAAATAGGCTGCGTCATTTTCATCCTTCCTTAGCGCTGATGATGTGGGTCAAAAGCATCACGGACCGCTTCCCCAACAAAGACCAATAGGCTCAACATAATAGAGAGCACCACAAAGGCTGAAAGCCCAAGCCACGGAGCCTGTAAATTGGTTTTCCCTTGTGCCAATAACTCCCCTAATGATGGTGAACCCGCAGGCAAACCAAAACCCAGGAAATCCAGCGAGGTTAAGGTCGTGACCGATCCGCTGAGAATAAATGGCATCATGGTCAGTGACGCAACCATGGCATTGGGTAACATATGACGCAGCATAATACGACCATCACCCACGCCTAATGCTTGCGCGGCACGCACATAATCAAAGTTACGGCAGCGTAAGAACTCTGCACGGACGACACCGACCAAGCCCATCCAACTGAACAGCACCATGATCCCCAGTAGCCACCAGAAGTTAGGCTCAACAAAACTCGACAAGATGATCAACAAGAATAAGGTCGGCATGCCAGACCAGACTTCAATGAAGCGCTGGCCGAACAAATCCGCCCAGCCGCCATAGTAGCCCTGACAGGCACCGACGATCACGCCGATGACGGTTGATATCACCGTTAACGCAAACCCAAACAGCACAGAAATACGGAAACCATAGATGATCCGTGCCAGCACATCGCGGCCTTTGTCATCGGTGCCGAGCCAGTTCACGGCATCCGGCGGTGACGGCGCAGGACCGGGGAGATCATAATTGATGGTGTCGTAACTAAAGCGAATGATCGGCCAGATCATAAAGCCCTTGGCGTTGATCAAGTCTGCCACGTAGGGATCGGTGTAATCCGCTTCGGCATCAAACTCACCGCCAAATTCCGTTTCGGCGTATTGTTGAAGAATAGGAAAGTACCAATGTGAATCATATTCCACCAAAAGCGGCTTATCATTGGCGATGATCTCAGCAAACAGACTGATCACAAACAGCACCATGAAGATCCACAGTGACCAATAGCCTCTTTTGTGGGCCCGAAATCGTGCCCAGCGTTCCTGCGTTAATGGGCTCATTTTCACAGCTAGCGCGCCTCAAAATCGATCCTCGGATCCACCAAGGTATAAGTAATATCCGAGATAATATTCAACAACAGGCCAAGCAGGGTCATGATGTACAACGAGCTAAATACAACGGGATAATCCCGCTGAATCGTTGACTCAAACCCTAACAGGCCAATCCCTTCTAATGAAAACATCACCTCAATCAGCATGGCGCCGGTAAAGAAAATACTGATAAAGGCCGCCGGAAAGCCGGCAATGATGATCAACATGGCATTACGAAACACGTGGCGATACAAAATGCCCCGCTCATCCAAGCCTTTCGCCCGTGCTGTTACCACATACTGTTTGTTAATTTCATCCAAGAATGAGTTCTTGGTCAGCATGGTTAAGGTGGCAAATCCCCCCACCACCATGGCAATAATGGGCAGTGTCAGGTGCCAGAAGTAATCCACAATCTGCTGATACCAGGTCAGTTGGTCGAAATTGGAAGACACGAGGCCGCGCAACGGGAACCAACTGAAATAGTTACCGCTGGCAAAAAAGATGATCAACAAGATGGCAAACAAGAAGCCAGGAATGGCATAGCCGACGATCACCACCGCACTGCTCCACACGTCGAAGCGCGAACCGTGCTTAATGGCTTTAGCGATCCCAAGCGGGATCGACACCAGATAGATAATAAGCGTGCTCCATAGCCCCAGCGAAATCGACACAGGCAAGCGCTCAATAATCAAATCAATCACATTACCGCCTTTAAACAGGCTTTCACCAAAATTAAAGGTGGCGTAATTGACCAGCATATCGACGTAGCGTTCCAGCAATGGTTTATCAAAACCAAATTGCTTTTGTATCGCCAGCACCACTTCCGGATCTAACCCGCGAGAGCCGCGATAACCGGTATTGCCCTCACCGCCAGCATCTGCCGTGACCACTTCTTGGCCGCCACCGGTAAACCGCTCCATAATGCCGGAACTGTGCCCTTCTAACTGCGCCACCGCCTGTTCAACAGGCCCGCCCGGCGCGATTTGAATGACGAAAAAGTTGATGGTGATGATCGCCCACAAAGTGGGGATCACCAGCAATAGACGTCGCAGAATATAAGCAGACATAGGCGGTTACCGACGCTTTTCAGGCAAGCGCGCGGCTTTTTCCGGATCGACCCACCAGGTATCTTTCCCCAAAGAATATTTCGGACGTACCGCTGGGCGAGCAAATTTGTCCCATGTTGCCACGCGGAATTTACTGATGTGCCATTGCGGCACCACATAGAAATGCCATTGCAATACGCGATCTAAGGCGCGTCCTAACGGCAGCAATTTCTCTGGGTGCTCTTGCTGTTGGGCGATCTGCTCAGTGAGGTAATCAATGGCCGGATCGCTCACGCCGGCGGTGTTGTAAGTGCTGTCGATGAACTGACTGTTCCAGGCAATCAGCAGATTTGGACTTGGGTACGCGTTGGCACCGTACCCCGACGACACCATGTCAAAATCCCGATCACGTAGTCGCTTGATGTACTGAGTGGTATCTACCGTACGCAAGCGCATGTCGATCCCCATCAACTTCAGGTTCTTTTGGAACGGAATCGCCAGACGCTCAGTGGTTGGGCTGTACATCAACAACTCAAACACAAACGGTTCACCCGTTTCCACATTGGTCATGACTTTGTTTTTGACTTCCCACCCGGCTGACTTCATCAGGGCTAGTGCTTGGCGCAACTGCGTGCGAATACGCCCTGAGCCATCGGTCACCGGTGGCTGATATTCTTTGTTAAATACCCGCTCAGGCACTTTATCTTTGATCGGCGCCAATACAGTTAACTCTTGGGATGAAGGTAACCCTTTGGCTTCATATTCAGTATTCTGGAAAAAGCTGCGACTACGGCTGTATTGGTTGTAGAACAGGCTCTTGTTCATCCACTCAAAATCCATCGCGTAAGAAAACGCTTCTCGCACACGCGGATCAGAGAAGTAACTGCGCTGTGTGTTAAACACGAAGGCTTGCATAGTTTGGGGAATTTGGTGCGGGATCTCTTCTTTTATAATGTAGCCATTATCAAAGTTCTTGCCTTGATACATTGTCGCCCAGAACTTAGCGACGTTTTCTTCGCGAATGTCATATTCACCCGCTTTAAACGCTTCCAATGTCACGGTTTCATCACGGTAGTAGTCGTATTGCACTTGCTGGAAGTTATGACGACCGACATTCACAGGGAGATCTTTCGCCCAGTAAGACGGTACCAATTCATAGGTCACGCTCTGGCCAGGTTTATAATTCTTGATCTTATAAGCGCTGCTGCCCACGGGCGGGGTATTGAGTGGCTCGCTGAGGTTTTTATCTTGCCAATAATGGGCCGGCAGCACAGACATGCCTTGTACTAACGCCAACAGGACTTCCCGATTCGGCGTTTTCATTTCAATGCGGGCCGTTAATGGTTTAATGGCCTTTACGGATGCCACATCTTTGAAATACACCTTATATTGCGCCACCCCTTCTTTCATGAATTTATCAAAGGTAAAGGCAACATCCTCAGCGGTGATAGGCTCCCCGTCATGAAAACGGGCGTTGGGATTAATATCCACTTCCATCCACGCATAGTTTTCCGGATAACGCACTTTTTCGGCAATTAACGGGTAATAACTGTCGATTTCATCCGTAGACTGTACAAACAGCGGATCATAAATGGTGTCGCTGCCCGCTGCCGACACACCGCGCGAGGCATAGCGGTTGAAACTGTCAAAGGTACCGACTTGGGCGTACACCACCTTGCCCCCTTTGGGTGCATTCGGGTTGACGTAATCAAAGTGAGGGAAATTATCCGGGTACTTGGCGGTACCAAAGCCCACTAACGTACGGGACTCAATAATGGGGGACGACGATAATGCAGCGTTTTCAGGCGTAGTCGGCGTTTCTCCCGACGTGGCGTGTGCCATCGTTGCCGTGACGAGTACACCGGCACACAGACTCAACCCTATTAGCTGGGATAATTGTTGCCTAACACCTTTAAACGTTCTGCGCGCGCACTGTTTCACCATTATCGCCTCCTTGCTACGTGGTGTGCTCCACACTATTTATCACTTTTTGTGCCGTAGAGTGAGCGTTATCTACTTCATTGAACTAAGAAATTTGAAGCTTCTCTCTTTCTACGATAGGTCATGAATAACAAATGAACAAACAACGGGCGCACAAAAGGATTACGGCAGAACACTTGCGAGAAACGGGCTAAGCCGCTAATATCGCGCCCTTTCGCAACGTCGATCTCTTATTTACTGCTTCGCAGACAGGTATAGAAATGTCTAAGTTCTTTTATAAAGGCCGCATTGAAAAAAAACCAAAGTACGAAAGCTTTGGTTACAACACTAAGCGCGCGCAAAAACTCGGCACTGAAGTCAATCCACTGGCATTGATCGTAAACAGCGAAGAGAAAAAAGCAGAGGTTGAAGCCCTGCTTGCGACAAACGCTATTGTCGCGACAATCACCGTAGACAGCACTGCGACAGAAAACCTGTCTGAGCTGGACATGCTGATCAACAAGCCTAAAACGGTTGTGTTTGAAAAGACCCCAGACCGTAATGACCCATGTTCATGCGGCAGTGGCAAAAAATACAAGAAGTGCTGCGCATAACCGCAGACTGACACCATATACAACCAGCGCTTACCGATAATCACGGCGTCGCGCTGGTTGCTTCCTCTCTATGTCGCATTAGATCGAGACACTCGCCGTTCAAGGTAACCTCTGATCGCATGCAACAACCGCATCAAAGTCAAACAGGTAAAGAAAATCATTATGGGCAAGAGTAAAGGGTATTCCTGTGTTGGGTTATTCAACCCGAAAACACCTGAAAACGTGGGTTCCGTTATGCGAGCTGCAGGATGCTACGGCGTTAACAGTGTGTTCTATACCGGTACGCGCTACGATCTTGCGATGAAATTCTGCACCGACACCAAAAACATCGTGGGTGATATTCCGCTGATTGGCGTGGAAGATCTGAAAAAAATCATTCCTCACGATTGCGTGCCCGTCGCTGTCGATCTGATTGAAGGCGCCAAACCGCTGCCCGAGTATAAGCATCCTAAACGTGCTTTTTATATTTTTGGCCCGGAAGACGGTACGCTGAAAAAAGACATCACGGAATTTTGTCGTGAAACCATTTATGTGCCAACAAAAGGCTGCATGAATTTGGCAGCGGCCGTGAATGTGATTTTGTATGATCGCATGGCGAAGGGTGAAAACTTTTCTAACCACTAAGTCGCTATTCAGCGGTTGTACTTCCCTCTCTATCGCTTTGATTGTATAAAGAAGGAACGTAGCTCACTTTTTTCCTCATCTGAGCTATGTTTCTCTTTTACTAGGACAATCAATTCACGATGAAAAACGCGTTTTTCCTTTCTCTTCTTACGTTATTTAGCCTACCTGCTTTCTCTGCCATGCCAGACGGTAATGCAGAAGCTGGCCAAACCAAAGCCTTCTCTTGCCAATTTTGTCACGGCACCAACGGTGTGGCCGTAAAAGATGGCTACCCACATATGAACGGTCAAAACGCGCTGTACCTTTATAAGGCAATGAAAGCCTACCAAAACGATGAGCGTTTGGGCGACTACGGCAAAATGATGAAGCAGCAACTGTCTGCCCTGAATGATCAGGATTTGGCCGATATTGCCGAATACTACGCCAAACAACCTTAATTCTTCTTCTCTCCTTCATTTAAGAGGCTGTCATGCAACTTGCCCCGCAATACATGCACCATGACGATGAACGCTTTCAGATTGATCTCAGCCCATTTGGCTTTCATTTCTCCCTTGTCATTCATCCTTGGCAAGACGGCTTAACCATGGAACGTCACTACCACGATGGGTCGGTAGAGGCGTTAGAAGGCAGCGTTGATTTTTCCCTGCAGCAGATTGCGCACTCCCCTGGCGGTGTGCACTGGGTGAATACTATTCCGGATCATTTAATTGATTTGATTGAACCTTACCCGGATCTGGGTGTGTACATGCTAAGCCTTGCGGCCACAAATCGCCGGGCGATGGATTTGCTGATCACCCGCCCTATTATGCTGTATTTTATTTGTCAGGCTTACCCATTGGATCGCGAGCAAGCCATTGCGCTGTGTCAGTTTGGGCAGCGTGAGATTTTGCACATGCTGGGGTTTGCTTCGAGTAAAGGGGCGTTGAAATTCTTAGATAAGATCAACGTGACCTTTGATTCTCGCTCGACCCATTTGCAGGTGACGCGTCTGCTACATCCGATTGCGGAGCGTTATCGTTACTTCAACCATTACCCGACAATCAATGCGCAAGCACTGCAGCTAGATATGGTGTTCCCTTACCTGACGGGTTCAAAGTTGGCACACGGGTTAACCAAGGCCAGCCTGAAAAACCGTGTTCGCCTGCCGACCTTGATCAATGACACCGTACAACTGGGTTTACGCCTGGGTTACGAAGCGCCGATGGATGTACTGGCACAGTTGGAAGACATTGATGCGGTCAGCCGATTGCATGACATCTGGGTACAACGTCGGCGCGAACATGAATACGTACCATGTCAGACCCATCACCTTCCTTACCCAGTGATGCTTGAAGGTAATGCGCACATTACGCCGATTGCAGATTACTTTACCTTGCGTAAAGAAGGGGAAGAGTTGCAACACTGTGTAGAGATCTACCACTCACGCATTCTGACAGGCGAGTACTTGGTATTTAGCATGACGCAGCCGGAACGCATGACCATTGGCATGCGCGTGATCACCCGGGACGATGACAGCAAACCCTTCTTTGATATTGACCAAATTAAGGGCTTTAAGAACAAATCTCCGAAGGAAGTGTCAATTAAAGCGGTCTATCAATGGTTTGAGCAGGAGAAAAAACGCCTGAATGTGGCCGGCTATACCCCACCGCCGCTGCATTGATGAGCGAACGCCTTGGAAAAATCCTTTCCATTACGACAGAGAAAAAGGCTACCGCCACTGGTAGCCTTTTGCGATAACGTCTAGAATTAAGCCGATTTGACGGCTTGGGGTGATCCCTTTCGTGTCGATGTGTGTTCTCAGCGAGCCAGAGAAACCCGAATAATCGGGCGTAGTATCACAGATTTCGTCCTGAAGGACGTCGTTCAGGCCACTTAATCGTGCCAGTTTGCGGAACAGATTATGTTATTGCGTCTGCCTCTTGTGGGTTTATTGAGCGTTTGAGCCATAAATCTCTAAAAGGCGGAGCAAAAACAAGCAAATGTTCATTTTATCGTAAATGAACTATGTAATATTTGTCTAAATCAGTGATATACTCCCCCCCCGAATAGTGACAGTAATTGTTTATAGAGAAAAACAATGACAGATTTATCTAAATACAGAAACATTGGTATTTTCGCGCACGTTGATGCGGGTAAAACCACTACTACTGAGCGTATCCTTAAGCTTACTGGTAAAATCCACAAGATTGGTGACACGCACGACGGCTCAACAACTACTGACTTCATGGAGCAGGAAGCTGAGCGTGGTATCACAATCCAGTCTGCAGCAGTTAGCTGTTTCTGGAACGACCACCGTCTAAACGTTATCGATACTCCGGGACACGTTGACTTCACAGTTGAAGTATACCGTTCTCTTAAAGTACTTGACGGCGGTATCGGTGTATTCTGTGGTTCTGGCGGTGTTGAACCTCAGTCAGAAACTAACTGGCGTTACGCGAACGAATCAGAAGTATCTCGTCTGATCTTCGTTAACAAACTAGACCGTATGGGTGCTGACTTCTTCAACGTTGTTGAGCAAGTTAAGAAAGTACTTGGTGCTACTCCACTTGTTATGACTCTACCAATCGGCCGCGAAGAAGACTTCGTAGGTGTTGTAGACGTTCTAACTCGTAAAGCATACGTATGGGATGACTCAGGTCTTCCAGAGAACTACGAAGTTCAAGACGTTCCTGCTGACATGGTTGACGACGTTGAAGCTTACCGTGAAGAGATGATCGAAACGGCTGTTGAGCAAGACGACGACCTAATGGAAGCGTACATGGAAGGTGAAGAGCCTTCTATCGAAGACATCAAGCGTTGTATCCGTAAGGGTACTCGTGACCTAGCATTCTTCCCAACGTTCTGTGGTTCTGCTTACAAGAACAAAGGTATTCAGCTAGTTCTAGACGCAGTTGTAGATTACCTACCTTCTCCAACAGAAGTAGATCCACAGCCGCTAACTAACCCAGAAACTGGTGAGCCAACTGGCGAAGTAGCAACTGTATCTGCAGATGAGCCACTACGTGCTCTTGCGTTCAAAATCATGGATGACCGTTTCGGTGCCCTGACTTTCGTACGTATCTACTCTGGTAAGATTGCTAAGGGTGACACAATCCTTAACGCTGCTACTGGTAAGACTGAGCGTATCGGCCGTATGGTTGAGATGCAAGCTGACGAGCGTAACGAACTAACTTCTGCTCAAGCGGGCGACATCATCGCTATCGTTGGTATGAAGAACGTTCAAACTGGTCACACTCTATGTGATCCTAAGCACGAATGTACGCTTGAACCAATGATCTTCCCAGTTCCAGTAATCTCTATCGCTGTTGCTCCTAAGGACAAGGGCGGTTCTGAGAAGATGGGTATCGCTATCGGTAAGATGGTTGCAGAAGATCCATCATTCCAGGTTGAGACTGACGAAGAAACTGGCGAAACTATCCTGAAAGGTATGGGTGAACTTCACCTAGACATCAAGGTAGACATCCTTAAGCGTACTTACGGCGTAGACCTAATCGTTGGTCAGCCACAGGTTGCTTACCGTGAAACTATCACTACTCCAGTAGAAGATAGCTACACGCACAAGAAGCAGTCTGGTGGTTCTGGTCAGTTCGGTAAGATCGACTACCGTATCAAGCCTGGCGAGCAAGGTTCTGGCTTCAAGTTCACATCAACAGTTGTTGGTGGTAACGTGCCTAAAGAATTCTGGCCTGCAGTAGAAAAAGGCTTCGAAGGCATGATGAACACTGGTCCTCTAGCAGGCTTCCCAGTGCTTGACGTTGAAGTAGAGCTATTCGACGGTGGCTTCCACGCAGTTGACTCATCTGCAATCGCATTTGAAATCGCAGCGAAAGGCGCATTCCGTCAGTCTATGCCTAAAGCAGGTCCTCAGCTTCTTGAGCCAATCATGCACGTTGACGTGTTCACTCCAGAAGACCACGTTGGTGACGTAATCGGTGACCTTAACCGTCGTCGTGGTATGATCAAAGATCAGCAAGCTGGCGTAACTGGCGTACGTATCAAGGGTGATGTACCACTTTCTGAAATGTTCGGTTACATCGGTACTCTACGTACTATGACTTCTGGTCGTGGTCAGTTCTCTATGGAGTTCGCACACTACGCACCATGTCCTGCAAACGTTGCTGAAAAAGTAATCGCTGAGCAGAAAGAAAAGAACGCTAAGAAGTAATTTTTAATTACGTCTAACGTTTAAAAAACCCGGTTGTTTCGGCAACCGGGTTTTATTTTGTCTGTTGTTTTGGATAACCAACCACTCACTCCTCCTCGTCTTCTCGTCTTCTCGT
>NZ_LDOV01000045.1 GCF_001029435.1 Photobacterium aphoticum
ACGAGGAGCGAGTAAGGGCAAAGAGCCCAGGCTATGGACCTATGGACCTATGGACCTATGGACCTATGGACCTATGGACCTATGGACCTATGGACCTATGGACCTATGGACCTATGGACCTATGGTATTAATGAATAAAGTGAGAGAAAAAAGATATGATGTATTGCACTGTTGATTCGATTTGCCATTCTGCATAAGAACCACAGAACCACAGAACCACAGAACCACAGAACCACAGAACCACAGAACCACAGAACCACAGGATTGCCGGATGTTCACTATTAATGCTCACCACTGGCTGGAAGGGATCAAGCATGTTCCTTCGCCGTTTTATGACGAACGGGAAAGCGATGACGATATCTCTTTGCTGGTGATCCACAACATCAGTTTGCCGCCAGGGGAGTTTGGTGGCCCGTATATCGAGCAGCTGTTTACGGGGCAATTAGATCCTACTGAACATCCCTATTTCGAGATTATTCACCAGTTTCGTGTCTCGGCTCACTGTTTAATTCGACGGAATGGGGATATTATCCAGTTTGTTCCGTTTAACGCTCGTGCCTGGCATGCGGGGATCTCGCAATTTGCCGGACGCGATAAGTGTAATGACTACTCGATAGGGATCGAGTTGGAAGGCACGGACACCCTTCCTTATACCTCCGCACAATACGAAACGCTGTCTGTACTCAGCCGCGTTTTGATGTCGCACTATCCACGGATTGATAGCCGCCGGATCACCGGCCATGAATTCATTGCACCGGGCCGTAAAACCGATCCGGGGCTGGCCTTTGACTGGCTGGCCTATAAATCATCCTTGTAATACGGTTTTAGCTCCACCTTCTGGCACGCTATACCTGTTTTTCACTATTGGTCTGTTCTTCTATGCGTCAGGCCAATATCTTCGTCATTATCACGTATATGTCTGTTGATGACTGTTGGTTATCATGTTTTAACAAGATTTCATAAGTTGAAATTTTTGTTAAATCCACCTCCATTCTATGATTTCAATCAAGTTGTCGGTAGACATCTTCAATTATTTCTGTAAAATTTCTCTTATCCAGTAAATTGGTAATACCAATTATCCGCAGTAATAACGGACTGCCCAGAGACGTAAGTAAGTACAACGAAGACACAATAATAAATGACTTATAAACGCATTCGCCAACCCAAGCTTTCAGATGCTATCGAGCAAGAACTCGAGCGACTGATCCTGGAGGGAATCCTGTCCCCAGGCCAGCAGTTGTTACCTGAGCGTGAGTTGGCTAAGCAGTTCGATGTCTCTCGTCCTTCCGTTCGTGAAGCGATCCAGCGTTTAGAAGCCAAGCAACTCTTGACCCGTCGTCAAGGGGGCGGAACGTTTGTATCAGAAAAATTGTGGCAGCATTTTTCTGATCCGTTGCTGGCGTTGATGTCTGCGCACCCAGAAGCTCAGAATGATTTACTGGAATCCCGTCATGCTCTTGAAGGCTTGGCGGCTTATTACGCCGCATTACGTGGCAATGAAGATGATTTTACCCGTATTCGCGCCTGCCATGTGCGGATACAGGAGGCTCAGCAGCAAGGCGATTTACCGGCCGAAGCCGCTGCGGTGATGCAGTACCTGATCGCGGTGACCGAATCCGCCCACAACGTGGTACTGCTACACATTATGCGCAGCCTTGCCCCTTTGCTAGAGCAAAACGTATTACAAAACTTTGAGCGCTTAAATCGCCGTCCTGAAGTGGTGGCAAAAGTGCGAAATCACCGAGTCAATATTGTCCAGGCGATCGTTTCGGGGGAGCCCGAGCGGGCACGAGAAGCGTCGCATGCACATTTGGCTTACATCGAGGAAACCCTGTTGGATTTATCGCAAGAAGAGAGCCGTCGAGTACGCTCACTTCGTCGGGTTCAACAACGCAAGGAAGGGCTGGATTAATACACCTCATCCATGAATTGAGGTGTCGTAAACAGTCGCGACATTGTTAGTTTTGTAGATTATCAACGAAAGGATAGATCGCATGTCTGAAGTCATGAAAAATGACGTGGATGCACTGGAAACTCAAGATTGGCTTGAAGCCCTTGAATCAGTCGTTCGTGAAGAAGGTGTAGAGCGCGCCCAGTTCCTACTTGAGCAAGTACTGGATAAAGCGCGTCTTGATGGCGTAGATATGCCAACAGGTATCACTACCAACTACATCAACACCATTCCAGCAGATAAAGAGCCTGCGTATCCGGGTGATACCACGCTTGAGCGCCGTATTCGTTCCATTATCCGTTGGAACGCTATCATGATTGTACTGCGTGCTTCTAAGAAAGATTTGGATCTGGGTGGCCACATGGCTTCTTACCAGTCTGCGTCTGCATTCTATGAAGTCTGCTTCAACCACTTCTTCCGCGCGCCTAACGAGGTGGACGGCGGTGATTTGGTGTACTACCAAGGTCACATCTCTCCAGGGATCTACTCTCGTGCGTTTGTTGAAGGTCGTCTGACTGAAGAGCAGCTAGACAACTTCCGTCAGGAAGTGGACGGTAAAGGTATTCCTTCTTACCCACACCCTAAACTGATGCCTGAGTTCTGGCAGTTCCCAACCGTATCTATGGGTCTGGGTCCAATCTCTGCGATCTACCAAGCACGTTTCCTTAAGTACCTAGAAGGCCGTGGCCTGAAAGAAACTGGCGCACAGCGCGTATACGCGTTCCTGGGCGACGGTGAGATGGATGAGCCAGAATCACGTGGTGCGATTTCTTTCGCTGCGCGTGAGAAACTGGACAATCTATGTTTCCTAATCAACTGTAACCTACAGCGTCTAGACGGCCCTGTAATGGGTAACGGTAAGATCATCCAAGAGCTAGAAGGCCTGTTCAAAGGTGCTGGCTGGAACGTGGTTAAAGTTATCTGGGGTAACAACTGGGATTCGCTACTGGCGAAAGACACGACCGGTAAACTGCTTCAGCTAATGAACGAAACTATCGACGGTGACTACCAGACATTCAAGTCGAAAGACGGCGCTTACGTACGTGAGCACTTCTTCGGTAAATACCCAGAGACTGCAGCACTGGTTGCTGACATGACCGATGACGAGATCTTCGCGCTGAAGCGTGGTGGTCACGATTCGTCTAAGCTGTTCGCGGCATTCAACAACGCGAAAGAAACCAGCGGCAAACCAACGGTTATCCTTGCTAAGACTGTTAAAGGTTACGGCATGGGTGATGCAGCGGAAGGTAAGAACATCGCTCACGGTGTGAAGAAGATGGACATGACCCATGTTCAGCACCTGCGTGATCGTCTAGGCCTACAAGATCTGCTTTCTGATGAGAAGATCAAAGAACTGCCATACCTGAAACTGGAAGAAGGCTCTGCAGAGTACAACTACCTGCACGCACGTCGTAACGCACTGCACGGTTACACGCCTAAGCGTCTGCCTAACTTCACCCAAGAGTTTAAGGTACCTGCGCTAGAAGAATTCGCGCCGCTATTGGTTGAACAAAAGCGTGAAATCTCTACCACTATGGCTTACGTGCGTACGCTGAACATCCTACTGAAAGACAAGAACATCGGTAAGAACATCGTACCTATCATCTGTGATGAAGCACGTACGTTCGGTATGGAAGGTCTGTTCCGTCAGGTAGGTATTTACAACCCGCACGGTCAGGCATACACCCCAGAAGATAAAGGCATTGTTTCTTACTACAAAGAAGCAACATCAGGCCAAGTTCTTCAGGAAGGTATCAACGAACTAGGTTCAATGGCATCTTGGGTTGCTGCTGCAACGTCTTACAGCACCAACGATCTGCCAATGATCCCGTTCTACATTTACTACTCAATGTTCGGCTTCCAGCGTGTAGGCGACATGGCATGGCTAGCTGGTGACCAGCAAGCACGTGGTTTCCTATTGGGCGCAACAGCCGGTCGTACAACGCTAAACGGTGAAGGTCTTCAGCACGAAGATGGCCATTCACACATCATGGCGAACACAGTACCGAACTGTATCTCTTACGATCCAACGTTTGCTTACGAGCTAGCGGTTATCATGCAAGACGGTATCCGTCGCATGTACGGTGAAGGTCAAGAGAACGTTTATTACTACCTAACAGTAATGAACGAAAACTACGCCATGCCAGCAATGCCAGAAGGCGCTGAAGAAGGCATCCGTAAGGGTATCTACAAGCTAGAATCTTACGCGGGCGATAAGAAAGTTCAGTTGATGAGCTCAGGCACGATCATGAATGAAGTGCGTAAAGCGGCACAAATTCTGAGCGAAGAGTACGGCGTAGCGTCTGACGTTTACTCTGTGACCTCTTTCAACGAACTGACTCGCGATGGTCAGGATGCAGAGCGTTACAACATGCTGCACCCAGAAGCTGAGCAGAAAGTCCCTTACATCACAACGGTACTGGGCAACGAGCCTGCTATCGCTGCGACTGACTACATGAAGAACTACGCAGAGCAAGTACGTGCGTACATGCCTTCTGAGTCTTACAAAGTACTGGGTACTGATGGCTTCGGTCGTTCAGACAGCCGTGCAAACCTACGTCGTCACTTCGAAGTGAACGCAGGCTACGTGGTTGTGGCAGCACTGACTGAACTGGCTAAACGTGGCGATATCGAGAAATCTGTGATTGTAGAAGCAATCAAGAAATTCGACATCGACGCAGACAAGATCAACCCGCTATACGCGTAAGAGGCAAATTAAACATGGCAATCGAAATTAATGTACCTGACATCGGTGCGGATGAGGTTGAAGTAACTGAGATCCTTGTAAGCGTTGGCGACAAGGTTGAAGAAGAGCAATCTCTGATCACAGTAGAAGGCGACAAGGCTTCTATGGAAGTACCTGCTTCTCAGGCGGGTATCGTGAAAGAAATCAAAATCGCGGAAGGCGACAAGGTTTCAACCGGTTCTCTGATCATGATTTTCGAAGCAGAGGCGGCCGGCGCTCCGGGTGCTGCAGCTGCAGCACCTGCTCCTGCAGCGGAAGCAGCTCCAGTAGCAGCTCCAGCGGCAGCAGCAGCGGCTGAACTGAAAGAAGTTCATGTACCGGATATCGGTGGTGACGAAGTTGAAGTAACCGAAATCATGGTTGCTGTTGGCGACAGCATTGAAGAAGAGCAATCTCTTCTGACGGTTGAAGGCGACAAAGCATCAATGGAAGTGCCTGCACCTTTCGCCGGCGTTCTAAAAGAAATCAAAGTAGCGGCAGGCGATAAAGTATCGACTGGCTCTCTGATCATGATCTTCGAAATCGCGGGCTCTGCACCAGCAGCGGCTCCTGCGGCGGCAGCACCTGTTGCTGCTCCAGCGGCAGCAGCGGACAAAGAAGTGAACGTACCGGATATCGGTGGCGACGAAGTTGAAGTGACTGAAATCATGGTTGCTGTTGGCGACATGGTTGAAGAAGAACAGTCACTGATCACGGTAGAAGGCGACAAGGCTTCTATGGAAGTGCCTGCACCGTTTGCCGGTAAAGTAAAAGAAATCAAGATCGCGACTGGTGACAAAGTGTCTACTGGCTCATTGATCATGGTATTTGAAGTAGCGGGCGCAGCACCGGTAGCCGTAGCGGCACCAGTAGCAGCACCTGCGGCATCGGCTCCAGCCGCCGCGCCTTCTGCTCCGGCGGCAGCAGCGCCTGCAGCTTCAACCGGTGACTTCCAGGAAAACAACGAGTACGCACACGCGTCTCCAGTTGTTCGTCGCCTGGCTCGTGAGTTCGGCGTTAACCTGTCTAAGGTGAAAGGTACAGGTCGTAAGAACCGTATCTTGAAAGAAGACGTACAGAATTTCGTGAAAGAAGCGCTTAAGCGTCTTGAGTCTGGTGCAGCAGCATCAGGTAAAGGTGACGGCGCGGCACTTGGCCTACTACCTTGGCCAAAAGTGGACTTCAGCAAGTTCGGTGAAACCGAAGTTCAGCCACTGTCTCGCATCAAGAAGATCTCTGGTGCTAACCTACACCGTAACTGGGTAATGATCCCGCACGTTACACAGTGGGATAACGCAGACATCACTGCGCTAGAAGCATTCCGTAAAGAGCAGAATGCTATCGAAGCGAAGAACGACACTGGCATGAAGATCACACCACTTGTGTTCATCATGAAAGCGGCAGCAAAAGCACTTGAAGCGTTCCCAGCGTTCAACTCTTCTCTGTCTGAAGACGGCGAGAGCTTGATCCTGAAGAAATACGTGAACATCGGTATCGCGGTGGATACACCAAACGGTCTGGTTGTGCCTGTATTCAAAGACGTGAACAAGAAAGGCATCTACGAGCTGTCTGCTGAACTGGCAGAAGTATCGAAGAAAGCCCGTGCGGGTAAACTGACTGCTGCTGACATGCAGGGTGGCTGTTTCACTATTTCAAGCCTAGGTGGTATCGGCGGTACGGCGTTTACACCAATCGTGAACGCACCAGAAGTCGGTATCCTGGGTGTATCTAAGTCTGAAATGAAGCCTGTATGGAACGGTAAAGAATTCGAACCGCGTCTACAGCTTCCACTGTCTCTGTCATACGACCACCGTGTGATCGATGGTGCTGAAGGTGCACGCTTCATTACTTACCTAAACGGTTGTCTATCTGATATCCGCCGTTTGGTGCTTTAAGGTTTCCTTTGCGTTAGCTCCATGCCTGTAAAGGCAGGCATGGAAGTGTTGCGTAGCTCACAGGCTATGGCCATCGCGCTTTTGGTTTGTTAACAACTCTGTAAAATTGTTAGTTAACTGAAACAAAGGATGCACGTGCTAATAGCCTGTTAGGGATAAAAGACTTATAACGAGGTCATGATGAGTAAAGAAATTAAAGCCCAGGTAGTGGTATTGGGTTCAGGCCCTGCAGGTTATTCTGCAGCATTCCGTAGCGCAGACTTGGGCATGGATACCGTTCTGATTGAAAAATACAGCACGCTAGGTGGTGTATGTTTGAACGTTGGCTGTATTCCATCAAAAGCCCTGCTTCACGTTGCGAAAGTGATTGAAGAAGCAAAAGCAATGGCTGAGCACGGTGTCGTGTTCGGTGAACCTCAAACGGACATCAACAAGATCCGTTTGTGGAAAGACAAAGTTATCACTCAGCTAACAGGTGGTCTGGGTGGTATGGCGAAAATGCGTAAAGTTAACGTGGTTAACGGTTACGGCAAATTCACCGGTCCAAACACTATCGTGGTTGAAGGTGCTGATGGCCCAACAACGGTAACGTTTGATAACGCGATCGTTGCGGCAGGTTCTCGTCCAATCGAGCTACCGTTCATCCCGCATGAAGATCCACGTATCTGGGACTCAACAGACGCGCTAGAGCTGAAAGAAGTACCAGAGAAGCTACTTGTTATGGGTGGCGGTATCATCGGCCTGGAAATGGGTACGGTTTACCACGCGCTAGGCTCTCAGATCGACGTTGTAGAAATGTTTGATCAAGTGATCCCTGCGGCAGACAAAGATATCGTTAAAGTCTTCACTAAGCGTATCAGCAAGAAGTTCAACTTGATGCTGGAAACGAAAGTGACCGCTGTTGAAGCGAAAGAAGACGGTATTTACGTGTCAATGGAAGGCAAGAAAGCGCCTTCTGAACCAACACGTTACGATGCTGTACTGGTTGCTATCGGCCGTGTACCAAACGGTAAGCTACTGGACGCAGAAAAAGCGGGTATCGAAGTGGATGAGCGTGGTTTCATCAACGTTGATAAGCAAATGCGTACCAACGTACCGCATATTCACGCGATCGGTGACATCGTGGGTCAGCCAATGCTGGCACACAAAGGTGTGCACGAAGGTCACGTAGCTGCAGAAGTGATTTCTGGTAAGAAACACTACTTCGATCCTAAAGTGATCCCATCCATTGCGTACACTGAGCCAGAAGTGGCATGGGTAGGTAAAACTGAGAAAGAAGCGAAAGCAGAAGGCATCAACTACGAAGTTGCGACTTTCCCATGGGCGGCATCAGGCCGTGCTATCGCGTCTGACTGTGCTGACGGTATGACGAAGATGATCTTCGACAAAGACACGCACCGTGTGATCGGTGGTGCTATCGTAGGTACAAACGGTGGTGAGCTACTAGGTGAAATCGGTCTGGCGATCGAGATGGGTTGTGATGCGGAAGATATCGCATTGACTATCCACGCGCACCCAACACTGCACGAGTCAGTGGGTCTGGCTGCAGAAGTGTTTGAAGGTTCAATCACTGACCTGCCAAACGCAAAAGCAGTAAAGCGTAAGTAATCGCGGATCCTGTTAATAAAAAAGCGCCCGAGGGCGCTTTTTTTGTATTTGGGGTTTGCGTGCGTGATGTATTGATTAATGCTTATGACTGCCACTCACTGCATTCCCCATGCACTGTCATTGTCTTACTTGTCTTGCCTATTATTAGCCTTGGTGTTGCTGAAAATCAGTACTGTGAGTCCTCCACGATTTTTTCGCCATAGATGCCGTTTTGTGGGACCGGTTTGTAGCTGGAGTTGGCGCTGCGCATAATACGTAAGCCTTCAGCCCCTGCTTGGCGCGCAGAGATAATGTCGCCATCGGAATCGCCGTAGTACATCTTGATGTTGTGATCTTTGATGTGCTTGGTTTTGGTGTATTCCGTTTTGCTTGAACCGGCAAAAATCACCTGGTGCATGTTTTTGATGCCAAAGGTGTCTTTCAGATACTGGGTCGAAATTTCACACACAGAAGGTTCGCGTCCGGTAATGAAATAAATCTCATCACCACGTTTCTGGTGCATGATGATCAGCTTCTGGCCGATGGTTTTCGGCAGGCTGAATTTTTCCCATTCACAGTTCATTTTGTCCCAGAACTGCGGATTGCTCAGATAGCTGTAGCCGTTAGGTGAAAACATTTGCTGACCACGGTAGAAGCCCGGGGAGCTGAAGAGTACCGTATCATCAATATCAAAGCCGACCGCCATCGGTGGCTTGCCCGCTAAACTTTTCTCGATGTCTTCTACAGACACCCAATGCAACTCAGCCGGTTCCCCTTTTTGCATAATCTCAATGGTGCTGTAACCGGTTTCGGTGCCCGGTTGTTTAGGATCAGCAAAAGCCGAGGAAGACGCGAAAGCGCAGACAAAAAGGGTAGAGAGCGTCAGCGTGGTGAGTGTTTTAGCCGTTGTATGTTTCATCCTGAAATAGCGCGGTTGATCAAATGGAGTGGCAACAATACGCCTTAGCAATACATGAATATTGGCGCATGCTCACAAAAAATCGGTGATGCTGGCCAATGTTATTTTGCGTTTTTTGTGGCTTGCACAACGAGAGAAGAAAGCGCACGCGCGTACGTTAACAGAAGCAGAGACGCATAATTGAGCTGAATCAGGCGGTGCTGGGGGATGAGGGGGAAGAGGTGGAACTCCCTCCTTCGTGATGAAGGAGGGAAAGTATGACGTCTTAAAGCTTAAACGTACCGACCATGTCATCCAGACGCTGCGACAGCGCGCGCAGCGACTGGCTTGACTGCGCCAGTTGATCAGCGGTGTCTGCGGTGTGCTGGGTGCTGTCGTTGATCTCATCAATGTTGTTATTGATGTCATTGACCACGGTCGATTGCTCTTCCGTTGCCGCTGCCACTTGCATGTTCATGTCCGAAATCACGCTGATGCGCTCAGCGATGGATTGCAGGGCCTGTGAGGCTTCATCTGCCGCTGACACACCGCTGTCGCTCAACTGACGACTCTGCACCATCGCCGCCACCGCATTGCTGGCTTCTTGCTGCAGACGGTTGATCATGCTTTGGATCTCATCCGTTGACGCAGCCGTACGGGACGCCAGATTACGCACCTCATCCGCCACCACGGCAAAGCCTCGGCCTTGCTCACCGGCACGTGCCGCTTCAATGGCCGCATTCAGTGCCAGCAGGTTAGTCTGCTCGGAAATGGCGCGGATCACATCCAGAATACTGCCGATGGCCTGGGTGTTATTTGCCAATGATTCAACCACTTGGTTTACCTGACCAATGTCTTGTGACAGTTGGTTGATGGTATCGCGGGCTTGTCCTACCACCCCCTGACCGTTACCAGCTTCGGTTTCGGCATTGTGCGCGGAGTCTGCGGCCTGAGCTGCGTTGCTGGCAATTTCATTGACCGTCGCACCCATCTGATTAATCGCGGTGACCAGTTGTAGTGTGCGGTCACGCTGGCTGTGGCTGTTATGCAGGGTCGCTTCCGCTTGGTAAGCAACAGATTCAGCGGCGTCACGCAGGGCGTTTCCGGTTTCTGCCACATCTGCCACCGTGTGGTGGATTTTACCGATGAAGCTGTTAAAGCCTTCGGCCAGTTGGGCCATTTCATCGCGGCCATTAACAGGAATGCGGTGGCGCAGATCCCCTTCGCCTTCACCTAAGTCTTTAAAGGTTTGGGCCAGTTGGGCGATAGGGCGGGTGATATTGCTGCCCAGCCAAATTGCCAACAGCACAAACACGGTCGCGATACCGCCGGTCCATACCATGATTTGCTGGCGAGCCTGATCCAAGGCCGCGAAGGTTTCGGCGAGGGGCACTTCCGCTACAACGTACCAGTTCATGGCCGGAATATAGCTGGTGGCGAGCAGAATGGCTTGGCCGTCACGATCGACCTGACGCAAATTGAAGTCATTTTTTTGCAGCAGGGCTTGCGCTGTACTCTGACCGTACAGATCGGACAGATCACGTTTGCCCATCACTGTGCCATCGCGGTGTAACTGTACATGGCCTTTGGCATCGACCAGAAAGACAAAGCCGGTTTGCTCCAGTTTGAACTGGTTAATAAAGCGCACCATCTCGTCCATCGATTTTGACAGACCCGCCATGCCTTTACCGTGTAACTGCTGATAGTTCACAAACAGTTTCACTTCCCCGTTGTCTTCCTGGAACACACTCAGGGCTTGCGCCTGACCACTTTGGGTGAACTGATAGAACCAGCCATCTTGCTGTGGGGTTAAGCGGCGCAGAAAGCCGTTTTGGTTCCAGTAATCGCCGGTGCTGCGATCCGCCACAGAGGCATCCAACAGGTGGTATTGCTGTTTCACATCATTGAGTTGCGCCACAATGGCTGCTTCATCGTCTGCGGTGCGCTGGTCATGGTAGTGCGCGGCAATGAAACGGCTGGTCGCCAGTTGTTCGGCGGCCGATTGCATCAGGGCCACTTCTTTATCAATGGTATTGCGAATTTGCTGCAAGGTGGCAGGCAGTTCAACGCGCAGGAGGCGCTGTTCGACAATTTGGCGGGCTTGTTGCTGACTGATCATCCCGACCAGTAAGGTTGAGGCGAGAACGGCCAAAACCATGGCCAGGATCAGCTTCTGTTTTATCGTGAAGGCAGTGAATTTCATCATATGACATCGGTGTTTGGATATGTGAATGGCCATTCCGTGTATCTGTTTAAGGTATCAAAACCTCAGTTATGCGAATTTGGAATGCGTGGCATGTTCTGTTATCTGCCAGTGAGAGGGAAAACTTGAGTGATTTTGATCACTCATTTTCATATTCCGCAGCGATGCAGTTCACATCCTGCTGGGTGATCAGTGTGGCGTGGGGCGCAGCACGACGGCAATGTGCCAAGGATCCTTCGCTTTTTATTGCATAAGAAGCACGTAAACAGTGTTTACTGTGGTTGTGAAGCAAATTTATATGTGAAATTTGTGAATGTTGTAAAAATCGGGTGGATTTTAATTTTACGTTAAAACTGATATGCTCAGAAGACGGTTTTGATCTCACTGTACAGGGCACAGGCACGGATCCGTTGTCCTCGATCAGCCTCTCTCCCCTAGATGGTACGTGCGGGATCAATCACTTCCAAGGATGTTTGGCGAATTGTGCCAAACCTAAAATGAGGAATATGTCGTGCTTGAAGCCTACCGTAAACACGTCGAAGAACGTGCTGCAGAAGGAATTGTTCCAAAGCCACTCGATGCAGAACAAGTGGCCGCGCTGGTTGAATTACTGAAAACGCCACCGGCGGGCGAGGAAGCCTTTCTGCTGGATCTACTGGAAAACCGCATTCCCCCAGGTGTTGATGAGGCGGCATACGTAAAAGCCGGGTTCTTGGCGGCCTTAACGCGCGGCGAAGCAACCTCACCAATTGTCAGCAAAGAAAAAGCGGCTGAACTGTTGGGCACCATGCAAGGCGGCTACAACATTGAGCCACTGATCGCGCTGTTAGATGACAGCGCGTTGGCTCCGATTGCGGTCAAAGCCCTGTCTCACACACTGCTGATGTTTGATGCTTTCTATGATGTGGAAGAGAAAGCCAAAGCCGGTAATGCGGCCGCACAACAAGTGCTTCAGTCTTGGGCCGATGCCGAATGGTTCTTGTCTAAGCCGGCACTGGCAGAAAAAATCACCTTAACCGTGTTTAAAGTCACCGGTGAAACCAATACCGATGACTTGTCTCCGGCACCGGATGCCTGGTCGCGCCCGGACATTCCTTTGCACGCCCTGGCAATGCTGAAAAACGAACGCGAAGGCATTGAGCCTGAGCAGCCGGGAGCGATTGGTCCAATCAAACAAATCGAAGCCCTGAAAGAAAAAGGCCACCAGCTCGTGTATGTCGGTGATGTGGTCGGTACCGGTTCATCGCGTAAATCGGCCACCAACTCCGTGTTGTGGTTCATGGGTGATGATATTCCGAATGTGCCGAACAAGCGTGCGGGCGGTTATGTGCTGGGCGGCAAAATTGCCCCGATTTTCTTCAACACCATGGAAGATGCCGGTGCTTTGCCGATCGAAGTGGACGTCACTGCGCTGGCAATGGGCGATGTGATTGACGTGTACCCATTCAAAGGGGAAGTGCGCCGTCATGACAGCGATGAAGTGGTGTCGACCTTTGGCCTGAAAACCGATGTGCTGATTGATGAAGTGCGTGCCGGTGGCCGTATTCCATTGATCATTGGCCGTGGCCTGACTGACCGTGCGCGCCAGTCTCTGGGTCTGCCGTCTTCTGATGTGTTCCGTCGCCCTGTGGCGGTTGCGGATTCTGGCAAAGGGTACACCCTGGCGCAGAAGATGGTCGGTAAAGCGTGTGGCGTGGAAGGGGTCCGTCCGGGCACTTATTGTGAGCCGAAGATGACCACCGTGGGATCGCAAGATACCACCGGCCCGATGACCCGTGATGAGCTGAAAGATTTGGCCTGTCTGGGCTTCTCGGCGGAATTGACCATGCAGTCATTCTGTCACACCTCGGCCTATCCGAAACCGGTCGATGTGAATACTCACCATACTCTGCCTGATTTCATCATGAACCGTGGCGGCGTGTCTTTGCGCCCGGGTGACGGCGTGATCCACTCGTGGCTGAACCGTATGTTGTTGCCAGATACCGTGGGTACCGGTGGTGACTCGCATACCCGTTTCCCATTGGGGATCTCTTTCCCGGCCGGTTCTGGTCTGGTGGCCTTTGCGGCGGCAACCGGTGTGATGCCACTGGATATGCCAGAGTCGATTCTGGTGCGCTTTAAAGGTGAGATGCAAGAAGGGATCACTTTGCGTGATTTGGTGCATGCCATTCCTTACTACGCCATTCAGCAAGGGCTGCTGACGGTAGAAAAAGCCGGCAAGATCAATGAATTCTCTGGTCGCGTATTGGAGATTGAAGGGGTTGAGCACCTCACGGTTGAGCAGGCGTTTGAACTGTCCGATGCCTCGGCAGAGCGCAGTGCGGCAGGCTGTACCGTGAAACTGTCGCAAGCGTCTATCTCGGAATACCTGCAGTCGAACATCGTGATGCTGAAGTGGATGATCGCGGAAGGTTACGGTGACCGCCGTACCATTGAGCGTCGTATTACCGCGATGGAAGAGTGGTTAGCGAATCCTGAGCTGATGACGGCCGACAGCGATGCGGAATACGCCCATGTGATCGACATCGATCTGGCGGAGATCTGCGAGCCTATCTTGTGTGCGCCAAACGATCCGGATGACGCGCGCCTGTTGTCTGAGGTGCAGGGCACCGCGATTGATGAAGTCTTCATTGGTTCGTGCATGACGAACATTGGTCACTTCCGTGCGGCGGGTAAGCTGCTGGAGAAATTCGGTGGCCAGTTAGATACCCGTTTGTGGGTCGCGCCGCCAACCAAGATGGATAAAGATCAGCTGACCGAAGAAGGCTACTACGGCATCTTTGGCCGTGCGGGTGTGCGGATTGAAACCCCGGGATGTTCATTGTGTATGGGTAACCAGGCGCGTGTGGCAGACAAAGCCACAGTGATGTCGACCTCGACCCGTAACTTCCCGAACCGTTTGGGTACCGGTGCGAACGTCTACTTGTCATCTGCCGAGTTGGCCGCCGTCGGGGCGATTCTGGGTCGTATTCCGACCAAGGAAGAGTATCTGGCGTACGCCAAGCAGATTGATGCAACGGCGGCCGATACCTACCGTTACCTGAACTTCCACTTGATGGATCAGTACACCAAGAAAGCCGATGATGTGATCGTGCAGCAACCGGCATAAGGTTCAGGATGCGCCTTTACAGGACGTACTGACGCTGGACGTACTGAAACGAGAGTAAAAAATAACGCCTCCCTCATTAGGGAGGCGTTTTTTATGCTGGTGTTTATACCTTTACGCCGTTGCCGTTTCTTTCGCGGCGTGTGTGGCTTTGTCGCTTTCTTGGGCCGCTTTTACGTCCTTGGCGTTGTCGCTTTTCTTCTCTGTGTCTGTCGCTTTTTCTTTGCCTGTCTCTTTTGTGGCTTTTGCCGTGCCTGCTGTCTTCGCGGCGTGGTAGCGTTTTACCATCATGTGTTCAAGGCTGATACGGCCACTGCCTTGAATAAAGAGTGACAGTGCAAATAAGGCATACAGTGCGGCCGGCTCACCGCTGAGCAAACTCACTTGTGTGCCCAGGCTGTAGGCGGCAAAGCCCATTGAGCCACACAGTAACAGGGCGGCGGGGCGGGTGAAAAAGCCCAAGAGCAGCGCTAAACCGGTGATGGCCTGAACAGCAATGGCAATCACCAGACTTGGGGTGGTGCCAATTGCGAACGGATCCATAAAACTTGGCGCCAAGGCACTGAATTGCAGGATTTTGGTGATGGCGTGATAGAGCATGGCACTGCCGATGGCCAGACGTACAAGCAGTAACAGGCAATCGTTCAGGCGGGGATAACGGTTAGGCCCGGTAAAGAGCGCAAGGAGTGTCTTCATCAATCTTGTCCTGTAGGTTAAACATGGCCGGAAAATGAGGGTGGCTGGAAGGCCGAATAATGCTGACCCAGCCTACACGGGGTGACAGGGGACGGAGAAGAAGCGGATGCGGATTTTGTGCAGTCGGTATAAAAGCGGCGCAAAAAAGGTGGGCAAGCCCACCTTTTGATTGTGTGTTCACACGCGACTCAGTCCACGCATGAAGAGGCACACTAACGCTTAACGCAGGGTGATTTGCAGCATGGCTGCCACATTGCGTGCTGTCAGTTCTACGTTCTCTGCCGCATCGCGCAGTGCTTCTGCCAGACTGACAGAGCGCGGCACCACACTGAAGACCGCATCAATGCCGTGCTCATGTACCACATGGCAATCTGTCGACAGACAACCGGCAATACCGATCACCGGCACGTTGAAACGTTTGGCGGTACGGGCCACACCAATCGGTGTTTTACCGTGAATGGTTTGGCTGTCGATACGGCCTTCACCGGTGATCACCAAGTCGGCATCGGCAACGATGCTGCTCAGATCGACCGCATCCATCACGATTTCAATGCCCGGACGCAGTTCGGCATTCAACAGACCCATCAGGGCGGCGCCCAGACCGCCTGCCGCACCGGCACCCGGTTTGTTTTTCACATCACTGCCCAGCTGCGCCTGAATGATGTCAGCGTAGTGGGACAGGTTCGCATCCAGCTGCGCCACCATCTCTGGTGTCGCGCCTTTTTGTGGGCCAAACACGTGAGACGCGCCTTTCGGGCCGCACAGCGGGTTGTCGACATCACATGCCACTTCCAGCTTCACTTGTGCCAGACGCGGATCAATATTTGAGGTATCGATGGTCGCTAAGCGCGCCAGCTCACCGCCACCAAAGCCCAGCGGTTGGCCTTCGGCATCCAGCAGTTTAAAGCCCAGAGCCTGTGCCATACCGATCCCGCCATCGTTGGTGGCACTGCCGCCAATGCCGATGATGATGTGCTCAACGCCTTGATCCAAGACCGCGCGGATCAGCTCGCCCGTACCAAAGGTCGTCGTGATTAATGGATTACGTTGCTCAGGGGTCACCAAGTGAATACCTGACGCGGCTGCCATTTCAATCACAGCGGTTTTGCCGTCACCCATCAGGCCGTAGAAGCCGTCAACAGGTTGGCCCAGCGGACCGGTGACGGTGTGCGCCACGATGTGACCGCCCGTTGCATCCACCAGTGATTGCACAGTGCCTTCACCGCCGTCTGCCATTGGCAGTTTGATGTATTGTGCGTCTGGCAGGACATGACGGAAACCGGTTTCAATCGCTGTCGCGACTTCCATCGCAGTCAGGCTTTCTTTGTATGAATCGGGAGCAATAATAATTTTCATGACGTAATCCTTAAACGAAGAAACCAAAGACACCGAAGATAAGCGTCGACACGGTGGCAATCATCAGGCCGACAGCTGACTCGTAAGGGATCAGCTTTAGGCGCTCTTTCATGTCCATGTGAACGGCACCGCCAGTCGCATGGAAGAAGCTGCCGTGAGGCATGTGGTCAAAAACAGTGGCACCGGCGTGGATCATGGCCGCACCGGCCAGAGCTGGAACGCCCAATTCTAAAATGGTGTGGCTGAACACGCTGGCAGCTACAGCCGTACCCGCTGTGGTCGACGCGGTTGCCAGAGACATCATCGCCCCTGAAATTGGTGCCAGCAGGTAAGACGGCAGACCAGAAGCAGTCAACACTTCGATCAAGCCTGTTTTCAGGCCAGAGTTGGCAATGATACCTGCCAGTGTCCCGGTACCCAGTAGCATGACCGCCACCGGCGCCATACGGGTCAGGCCGGAAACGGCAAAGTGGTTGGTGTCACGGAAGCGACCCATCACGACCGCACCGACCAAGCCACCCAGAGGCAGGGCGATCAGTGGGTCAACGTTGATACCGGCGATAGGGCGTAGTGCCAGCAGGGCAATGGCAATCAATGGCGCAATAATCGCGGCACCGAACGATGGCAGACGGCTTTGGTCTACATTCACGACTTCGTGCTGCTGCACTTTGCTGCCACGGTTAACCAGTTTTTTCGCCAGGAAGTAGGCAAACAGCATGCCGAATAAGCCCGGGATCACACCGGCTGCCATTACCGAGGTCAGTGGGACATTGAAAGCATCCGCCGCCGCAATGGCGTTCGGGTTCGGTGACATCACGTTACCGGCTTTACCACCGCCGACCATCGCCAGCAGGATCGCCATCTTGGACAGATCCGCACGGTGAGCAATCGCCAGTGCAATCGGCGCAACAGTGATCACGGCCACGTCAACGAAGACGCCCACCGCTGTTAAAATCATGGTGGCGACAGCCAGCGCAAACAGGGCGCGGGTTTCACCGACTTTTTTCACAATGGTTTCTGCAATCGAGGTGGCAGCGCCAGACTCAATCAACACGCCAGCCAGTACACCGGCTGCCAGAATACGCAGTACGGCCGTGACAATGCCTTGGGCACCGCCGATCATCAGGTTTACGGTGTCCGTCAGGGACACGCCACCCACAATACCGCCGACAAGGGCACCAATGATCATGCCGTAGGCTGGCGGGACTTTTCTGAGAATCAGACCGATGGCGACAACGAGCGCGGCTAAGGCGCCTAGAGTTGATACTTCTACCATGTGTATATCCACGTAAAGAGAAAATAAAAAGGAAATCGTGATTGGCGAGGAATGTACGGCAGAAAGGACGATTTAGCTTTAGGCAGGGTAACGAAAAATCATCACCCTGAGTGCAGTAACTTGTGCATTTGCACAAAAGAGCGGTTTTGGGCTTAGCAGCTCAATGCCAGATACAGACGGGTTTTGTCGGTTATGTTATTGAAATTTAAGTTAGTTATTTGCTCGATACGGTCAAGGCGATAACGCAGGGTATTACGGTGAATATAGAGCGCCTGACAGGTTTGAGCCAAGTCACAATTCTGTGCAAAAAATACCGACAAGGTTTTGAGTAAGGTCCCGCGCGGGTCGTGTTGTTGCAGTTTCAGCAACGGTGCGGTCAGTTGTTCATAACGCCACGGATCTTGTTTCAGGCCATGCAGCAATACCGGCAGCAGGTGATCCTGATAAAACAGCACGCTGTCATCACTGTGGGCACAGGCGAGGGTGGCTTGGGCGGTTTGAAAGGAGCGCGCCAAACCTTGCAAGCCGGGGAAGTATTCCCCCAGAGCGATACGCACGGAGAACTGGCTCTCTTTTTCCACCCGTTGCATCAGCTTGCTGACCCGCTTTTGCTCCAGCGTTTTAGACCAGCCATCGGCTTCGAGCGTGATGGGCTTGAGGACCACGATTTCATTCATCGAGACGGACACAATGCCCACCAGGTTGTCGCGTTCCGGAAATTCCAACAAATGCACCATGCGCTGCAAGTGTTCCAGCGACAGGGCTTCGCCGGCAGACGGGATCACTTTCACAATGGTGGCAATGCGCGGCTGCGCCAGATCTAAATCCAGCTTCTGGGCAATAGAGAGCAATTGGGCTTCGTTCAGCTCTGTCCCTTTGATGAGCTGCAACACCAACTCTTCCCGGTGACGCTTGTTCCATTGCACCTGCGACATCAGGGCTTCTTGTTCTACGATCAGTTCAGCGGTCATCTTGACCAGCTCACCGTAGTTACGTACCTGCTCCGGCTCACCGGAGATCCCGACGACGCCGATGGTTTGGTGTTGGAACACGATAGGCAGGTTGATCCCCGGTTTCACCCCTTTGAGTTGTAGAGCAGTGCCCGGATCGATTTCGACCACCCGGTTATCGTTGAGTGCGAGGATCGCCCCTTCGTGACGCTGGTTTAAGCGGGAAGGATCGCCCGATCCGATGATCCGGCCGTGTTCGTCCATGACATTCACCGAGTGGTGGATGATTTTCATTGCTCGTTCGACGATTTGACGAGCGATGGTCGCATTGAGTTGCATTTTGGTGTCAGATCCTGAAAATGTGCGCTCCGGCACGGAGGGCGTGACAATAAGAGACGCCTTCTTTTTAGTTTACCATCATCGGGATCAAGATCACCGAGCGAAAACCAGAGGCGAACGATGGATTACGAGTTCAAGAAAAACACCCTTGATGGGACTTACCATGCCATCTTCTCAATGGGGCATGAAGCATTAGGCCGCTGGCTGGTGGAAGAAGTCGGCAAAGATTTTACCCGCATGGATGAGGTCGTGACCCAACTTGGTGCATTGAAAAACAGCACACAAGAATGGCGCTGGGTGGGGGATGAACTCACCTTGATCCTGCAAGATAACGAAGCCTTGGTTCAAGCTAACTACCTGTTTTCTGAAGACGATACTGAATTAGAAGACAACATGGATTTTTATGATGAAGAAGCCATGTCACTGTGTGGCTTTGAAGATCTGGCGTTGGTGATTGAGGCCTGGCGCGCGTTTGTAACCCGCTTTTAAAGGTATACTCATAGGGAATTAGTTGCATTTGTGCCCACCGGAGGGGCATTTGCGTTAATTTAGTGAAAAGGCTGCACTGTCATGGTGCGGCCTTTTTTCGTTTTGGTTTGTGAATCTTTTTAAGTTACTGAATTGTAAGTGTTTAAAAAGTTGGCACGTTGCTTGTTTATTACTAACTTAGATTGAGATGGATTTCTCACAGAGGAGCAGGCAATGAAAATCATTAACGCAATTATCAAACCATTTAAGTTAGATGATGTTCGTGAAGCATTGGCGGACGTCGGCATTGAAGGGATGACAGTGTCGGAAGTAAAAGGGTTCGGTCGTCAGAAAGGGCACACCGAATTGTATCGCGGGGCGGAATACCAAGTGGACTTTCTCCCGAAAGTGAAGCTGGAGATCGCCACCCAAGCCGACAACATGGATGCCGTGATTGAGGCCATCAGTAAAGCGGCACAAACTGGCAAAATCGGTGACGGCAAAATCTTCGTTTACGATCTTGAGCATGCGGTGCGGATCCGTACCGGTGAAACTGATCTAGAAGCCCTTTAACCCAAGGACAGAGGAGACAATATTATGGAATTAGCAACCACTGTGACCGAGTTGCGCTATGCGCTGGACACCTTTTTCTTTTTAATTTCAGGCGCCTTGGTTATGTGGATGGCCGCCGGTTTCGCCATGCTGGAAGCGGGTTTGGTGCGTTCAAAGAACACCACGGAAATTCTGACCAAAAATATTTGCCTGTACGCGATTGCGTGTACCACCTTCTTACTGGTCGGATACAACATCATGTATGTCGATAATACCGAAGGCGGTTGGTTGCCTTCCATTGGCGCCCTGATTGGCTCGCAAGCCGAAGGCGCGGATCACTCGCTGGAATCGGACTTCTTCTTCCAGGTGGTGTTTGTGGCAACGGCCATGTCGGTGGTATCCGGTGCGGTGGCTGAGCGTATGAAGCTATGGGCGTTCCTGGTGTTCTCTGTAGTATTGACGGCCTTTATCTATCCGATGGAAGGGTACTGGACATGGGGCGGTGGCTTCCTGGCAGAAGCGGGCTTCAGTGACTTTGCCGGCTCAGGGATTGTACACATGGCCGGTGCGGCGGCGGCGTTAGCCGGGGTGCTGTTGCTGGGTGCACGTAAAGGTAAGTACGGTAAAAACGGTGCGATTTATCCTATCCCGGGTTCAAACATGCCATTGGCGACATTGGGTACCTTCATTCTGTGGTTTGGTTGGTTCGGGTTTAACGGTGGTTCGCAGTTGATGGTGTCGGATTTTGAAAACGCGACGGCGGTCGGTCAAATCTTCCTGAACACCAATGCGGCGGCGGCAGCGGGGGCAATTGCTGCGCTGGCAGTGTGTAAAACCACGTGGGGGAAAGCGGATTTAACCATGATCTTGAACGGTGCGCTGGCTGGTCTTGTGGCGATTACCGCAGACCCATTGTCACCATCGCCATTGTCGGCCGTGATCATCGGTGTGGTTGCAGGGGCACTGGTTGTCTTTAGCATTGTGGGCTTGGACAAAATTAAGATTGATGATCCGGTAGGGGCAATTTCGGTACACGGTGTATGTGGTTTCTTTGGCCTGATGGTGGTGCCACTGAACAATGCCGATGCGGCGTTCGGGACACAGTTACTGGGTGCCGGTGTGATTTTCGCTTGGGTATTTGGTGCAAGCTTAGCGGTGTGGGCGGTGTTGAAGTACACCATTGGTATCCGTGTGACAGAAGAAGAAGAGCTGGCGGGGATGGATTTGCATGACTGTGGTATCGATGCCTATCCGGAGTTTGTTAGTGTGAAATAAGTGACATAAGTATACAAAAAGTAACAAAAAAACGTTGCCGAAAGGCAGCGTTTTTTTATTTTTACTGTTATTGCATATTGTGTTGCGCAAAGACTACAGTATAATTACAACAATATTGATAACTATTATCATTAAGTTTTACGTTTAGGGAAAGGGAAGGTAGCAAATGAAAAAGCTGTTGGCATCGGCCATTCTTGCAGGTTTAGTGGCGCCACAGGCGGCCATCGCGGCAGAAGAAGTGAATGTGTACTCTTACCGTCAACCGTTCTTGGTTGAGCCGATGTTCAAAGAGTTCACGGACGAAACCGGCATTAAAGTGAACGTGAAGTTCGCCAAAAAAGGTTTGGCAGAAAAGCTACAGCAAGAAGGGAAATACAGCCCGGCAGACGTGATCCTAACAACAGACATCAGCCGTTTGGTGGAACTGTCTGACAAGCAACTGGTGCAACCGGTTGACAGCAAAATCATTGATGAAAACGTACCGGCACAGTACCGTGACAATGAAGATGAGTGGTTCGCGCTGACATTGCGTGCGCGTAACGTGTACTCATCCCGTGATCGCATCGGCCACCTGCCGGCAGACTTTGATTACCTGGATCTGGCTAAACCTGAGTGGAAAGGCAAGATCTGTACGCGCTCAGGCAAGCACCCGTACAACGTTTCTCTGGTGTCTGCGATGATCGCCCACTACGGTGAAGCGGAAACCAAAACCTGGCTGGAAGGCCTGAAGTCGAACCTAGCGCGTAAGCCACAAGGTAATGACCGTGCACAGGTGAAAGCCGTGAAAGAAGGCCTGTGTGACTTAGCCATTGGTAACAGCTACTACCTAGGCAAGATGGTTAACGATGACAAGCAAAAAGCGTGGGCGGAGTCGGTTTATATTGATTTCCCTGGGCAAAAAGCCCACGGCACACACGTGAACGTAAGTGGTATGGCGATGGCGAAATACGCGCCGAACAAAGCCAATGCACAGAAATTGATGGAGTTTCTGACGGGCACCACCGCACAGCAAATGTACGCAGAAGTGAACTACGAATACCCGGTGAAACCAGGCGTGAAGCGCTCGGATCTGGTCGCATCATGGGGTGATTTCACGGCGGATGATGTGTCACTGGACAAGTTGGCGCAGTACCACAACGCGGCGATTAAGCTGCTTGATGAAGTGAAGTTTGATCTGTAATAACACATAAAAATGGGGCGTTTCGCCCCATTTATGCTTTAGTGGCGTCCTTTTTCCAATAATGTGTGGTAGTTTCCTCGTGAGCGGGTCCCGTTGTACGGCGACTTCGTCGAGAGAATAACGTTGTCTCCACTGTGTGTACGGTGGTTGTGTGATGGCAAAAGGTACAAAGTTGTTAGCCATGAAAGAAAAGTTCACCTTCTGGCAAACCAGCGGTTGGGGGTTCTCCCTGCTGCTGGTTTTGCCGATCTTGGCCATTTTCCATACGGCCATTGGCCAGACGGACAGCGTGTTTGCCCATTTGATGCAAACCGTGATGGCCACCTATACCCTCAATACGGTGTTGCTGGTGTGCGGCACCTTGTTACTGGCGCTGCTGTTTGGCGTACCGTCAGCGTGGATCATGGCGATGTGCCGGATCCCCGGTGAGCGCGTGTTGCAATGGTCTTTGGTGCTGCCGTTGGCGATGCCGGGCTATATCATCGGGTATATCTATACCGACTGGTTTGATTATGCCGGCCCGGTGCAAATTTTCCTGCGTGATGTGTTTGGCTGGCAAAGCGTGCATGACTACTGGTTCCCGTCGATCCGTTCGTTAGGCGGCGCCTGCATCGTGTTGGCCTTGGTGCTGTACCCGTATGTGTATCTGCTCGCGCGCGCCGCGTTTATGGAGCAAAGTGCCAGCCTGCTGCAATCGGCTCGTTTGCTGCGTTGTTCGCCATGGGACAGCTTCCGCCGTATCTCGTTGCCGTTGGCGCGTCCGTCCATTGCGGTCGGCTTGTCGCTGGTGGCGATGGAAACCTTGGGCGATTTCGGTACCGTCAGCTATTTTGCCGTGAACACGTTAACCACAGCGGTGTATGACACCTGGCTGGGCTATTCCAACCTCAATGCTGCCGCTAAAATCTCCGCCATTATGCTGTTGGTGATCTTCGTCTTGATCAGCGCCGAGCGTTTCAGTCGCCGTAAGCAAAAATTGTTTCAGCGTGAATTTGAGCATGGCGATGACATGCGTTACGTCTTAACCGGCGCCAAAAAATGGCTGGCACTGGGCTGGTGCTGGGGATTAGTGGCGGCGGCCTTTTTGTTCCCGCTCGGACAGCTGTCTTACTATGCGTGGCACTATTTTGCCGAGAGCTGGACACCGGAATTTGAACAATACAGCCTCAACAGCTTGGTGGTGTCCTTGCTGGCGGCGGTGGTGGCAGTAACGGTGGCCTTGGTGGTGAACTTCTACCGCCGTTTGGATTACCGTCACCGGAGTGTGGTGCCGCTGCGTATGGCCTCGCTGGGCTATGCGGTACCGGGCACAGTGTTGGCAATTGGTGTGATGATCCCGCTGACCAAGGCGGATCACCTTATCAACGATGTGATGATCCACTTTGACTGGGGACGTCCAGGACTGATTTTGTCGGGCACCATGTTTGCGCTGATCTTTGCCTTTGTGGTGCGCTTTGCGGCGGTGGCGATTGGCAGCGTGGAAAGCAGCTTAGCCAAAATTCCGCCTTCGTTGGATATGGCGTCAAAAACCATGGGCTTTGCCGCCTTCCCGATGTTACGCCGCGTGCATTTTCCGTTGATCCGTCGAGGCTGCCTGATCGCCGGTTTGCTGGTGTTCATTGAGTCGATGAAAGAGCTCAATGCGGCCTTGCTGTTGCGTCCTTTTAATTTTGAAACGCTGGCGACGTATGTGTTTAACTTCGCGTCGGATGAGCAATTGGAGCTGGCCGCGTTGCCGGCCATTCTATTGGTGATTGTTGGCCTGATCCCACTGGTCATGGTTAACCGTTCTTTGGAGCAAACCCACTGATGAGTCATGCATTATCGATTACGCAGCTGAGCTGCCAATACCACGGGCAGGCAGTACTGAATAATTTGTCGCTGCCGGTGGAAGACAATGAAATCGTCTGTCTGCTGGGCGCCAGTGGATGCGGTAAAACCACGTTACTGAAAGCCATTGCGGGCCTGTTGCCGCTCACGCAAGGGGAGATCCGCATCCGTGATCGGGTGATTGCCAGCGACAACGTCTGGCTGCCGCCGGAAAAACGCAATATCGGCATGATCTTCCAAGATTACGCGTTATTCCCCCACTTAACCGTGGCGCAAAATATTGCGTTTGGTTTGCGTGACTGGCCCAAAGCCAAGGCACAGGCTAAAACCCAAGAAATGTTGGAGTTGGTGCATTTGGTCGGGCTGGATGCGCGTTACCCGCATCAACTGTCTGGCGGGCAACAACAGCGTGTGGCCATTGCCCGTGCGCTGGCCGGTGAGCCGGATCTGATTTTGCTCGATGAGCCGTTTTCCAACATCGACACCCAAGTGCGTCACGCCCTGATCAAGGAGATCCGCCGTATCTTCAAAAAGCAGGGGGTGACAGCGATTTTCGTGACCCACAGCCGTGAAGAAGCGTTCGCGTTTGCCGATCGCATGGCGGTGATGAACAACGGGGTGATTGAGCAATTTGGCACGGCTACCGAATTGTATTACCAGCCAAGCAGCCGTTTTGTGGCGGAGTTCTTGGGGACAGGGTCGTATTTGCCTGCGACGCTGGAACACAACCGCACGCTGGCCACGCCGTTTGGTCCGATTGCGGTGAATGCCGAGCAAGCGTTAACGTCCACATCGACGGCGACGCAGGGCAATGTGGAATGGCTGCTGCGTCCGCAAAACCTGCGTGTGACGCCTGATGCCGACGGGGACGCCGTGATCACCGATGTGCTCTTTATGGGAGACAGCTGTCGCTACACGGTTGACTATCAAGGCCATAGCTTGCTGGTGAACTCGCACTTGGTGCTGCAGGAAGGGGAGCGGGTGAAGGTGGCCGTGGAGCCTCACGAGCCGGTGGTGTTTGCCTCCGCCAGCTAGGCGGCGTATCGTGCGCTGCACGCGATCATTCCCTACCTATCGCATACGCAGGACATAAAAAAGGCCAGCATTCCCGCTGGCCTGAATCATGACATATCGACAATTTATTTCGCCAATAGTGCATCAAGATGTAGATCGGCTTGTATTTGCATCTCTTCACGGTTCGGCGTGATGTTGGTTTGCAGGTACAGCACGTAACATAATCCCTGGAACTGCCAGGCGCGCTCTTTGGGGGACAGTTCACCTTGTAGGTTTGCCGCAACAAACTTCTCCGCAATAAAGCTGAAGTTGTGTTGGTTGTTGCTGACAAATTGTGGCCAAATCTCGTCGCGTACCGACGTACTCCATTCAAACCACACTTTCACCCAGTCTTGTTGCTCAATGACTTCATCAATCAAGCGGTAGCAAATATGGCTGAGTTGTGACTTAAACGCTTGATCATTATCGAGTGATTCACTCAACATTTCTTTAAAGTGTTGATCAACTTGCGCTAGGACTTCTTCAACCAGTGCTTCTCGGGTGGGAAAATAATTGAACACCGTCGCGACAGACACACCCGCCATATCTGCAATATCAGCATGACCGGCGCGGCCAATACCACGGCGCGCAAAGACATCCATGGCAAAACTCAGCAATTGTTCTTTCCGTTTTTCCGGAGAAAGGCGCGTCCTTGTTTTTTTTACGATCGTATCCATGTCGTTGATTCCCTAGCTCGAAAATAATTATTCTGATTATGATTTGTTCTCTGGCATCACTCTACAGGAGCAATAAATCGTATTCAATTGAGTTTTAATCAATGTGTGTCATATGGTTGACAGGTTCGATAAAATAACTATTACTTGGAAGGGATGGTAGAATAAGGTTCCGTTTGACCGCTAGCCGACAGGCGACTGGTGCAGTCGTACTGATGGAGATAAAGATGAAACATACCATTGAAGTAATGATTTCTGAGCAGGATGTTCAGGCACGCGTAAATGAATTAGGAAAGCAAATCACTGAGTACTATAAAGGTTCAGAGAACTTGGTCATGGTCGGCCTGTTACGTGGATCGTTTGTATTCATGGCAGATTTGGCTCGTGCGATTGAGCTTCCTCATGAAGTAGACTTCATGACTGCATCAAGCTATGGCAACACCATGCAAAGTAGCCGTGATGTGCGCATCCTGAAAGACTTGGATGATGACATTAAAGGTAAAGACGTATTGCTGGTGGAAGACATCATCGATACCGGTAACACCCTGAGCAAAGTGCGTGAGATCCTGTCACTGCGTGAACCAAACTCTATCAACATCTGTACGCTGCTGGACAAACCAGAGCGTCGTGAAGTCGACGTCGACGTGAAGTGGGTCGGTTTTGCGATTCCGGATGAGTTCGTGGTAGGTGTGGGTATCGACTACGCACAGAAATACCGCCACCTGCCTTACATCGGTAAAGTGGTACCAATCGAAGGCTAATTCAGCGTTTGATGTATAAAAAAAGCGACGATGACCGTCGCTTTTTTTTGTCTCTGTGAGGTGGTTGGTGCCTATTGCGTGCCAACCCACGTCAGGGTTTACAGGTTATGTTTGCTGTGTGGCAGGATTTGCGCCATCGCAGCCTGATACGCCACTTCCAGTGACTCACGGCTGGTGGCCGTCACACCCAGATCTTGCAGCACACCGTTATCAATCCCGTAAATCCAGCCGTGGATCTTCACCTTCTGACCGCGCTCCCACGCTTGCTGCATAATGGTGGAGTTGCCCAGGTTATACACCTGACTGGCGACGTTGATTTCACACAGTTTGTTATCCCATTCTTCTCGTGGCAGTTGCCCCAGATCAGAACGGTGCTTCATGTACAGATCACGAATGTGCAGCAGCCAGTTATTGATCAGACCCAGTTGCGGGTTCTCAATCGCCGCCGTTACACCACCACAGCCATAGTGTCCACACACAATGATATGGCGTACTTTCAGCACATCCACGGCGTATTGCACCACAGATAAACAGTTCAAATCGGTGTGGATCACTTGGTTTGCCACGTTACGGTGAACAAACAACTCACCGGAATCGAGGCCGGTCAGACGCTCTGCCGGTACACGACTGTCCGCACAGCCAATCCAGAGGTATTCCGGACGCTGGGCTTTTGCGAGGTGAGTAAAGAATTCAGGCGTTTCTTCCTTGATGTTTTCAGACCATGAAAGGTTATTTGCGAAGAGCTTTTCAATATCTGCCATGATGATGCCTTTGTTTGATACATTCATATACCGTAACGCGTAAAGAATCGACACTGTGCCGAGAAAATCCGCGTGCGGCGTGATCAATTTCTATATCTACTCGTACTGCCTGCAATACGTGCAGATATAAAAACCGGCTTCACTATACACAAACTGCTCACATAGCAAATCGGAGTAGTTGCTCCGATCACATTTCCTAACATTAAGATCGCATTTTATGAACGCATTGGAAATAAAAAATTTAAATAAAACTTATAAAAATGGCGTTAATGCACTGAAAAATATGTGTCTGTGTGTTAATGAGGGGGATTTCTTCGCCTTGCTCGGGCCTAACGGGGCGGGGAAATCGACCACCATCGGCATTATCAGTTCGCTGGTGAATAAGACCGCTGGTGAGGTAAAAGTGTTTGGGTATGACTTGGATAGTCAAAAGGTTGAGGCCAAACGTCAGCTCGGTCTCGTGCCGCAGGAGTTCAATTTCAACCAGTTTGAGACGGTAGAGCAAATCGTGATTAATCAGGCCGGTTATTACGGGGTGGAGCGGGCTGTCGCCAAACAGCGCGCGCAGAAGTACCTGTCACAGCTGGATTTGTGGGGAAAGCGCCATGAGCGGGCACGTAACTTATCGGGCGGGATGAAGCGCCGTCTGATGATTGCCCGAGCCTTGATGCATGAACCGCGTTTGTTGATTTTGGATGAGCCGACTGCCGGGGTCGATATTGAGCTGCGCCGCTCGATGTGGGCGTTTTTACGCGAGATCAACCGCCAAGGTGTCACCATTATTCTGACCACCCATTATCTGGAAGAGGCGGAAATGCTGTGCCGCAATATCGGTATCATTAACCACGGTGAGCTGATTGAGCACACCTCGATGAAAGCCTTGCTGGGTAAACTGGAAGTCGAAACTTTCATTCTGGATGTACAACTGCATGGCCGGAAGCCGGATCTGCCGGATCTGATCTGGCGTTTACCGGACAACCACACGCTGGAAATCGATATCCCCAAAGGCGAGGGGCTCAACCGCGCCTTTGGTCTGTTGAGCGCGCAAGGCATTGAGGTGCTGTCGATGCGTAACAAAGCCAACCGTCTGGAGGAGTTGTTTGTGGCCTTGGTGGCGAATGAAACCAGCACCAATGCGAACAGTGTGAGTGAGAAGGGGACGAGCGAGATAGATACCGATAGTGAGGTTAAGGATGATGACACCAAAGGAGCGCGATCATGAACCGGTTATATTGGATTGCCTTTAAGAGCCTGATCACCAAAGAAGTGCACCGCTTTGCTCGGATTTGGGTGCAGACCATGGTGCCGCCGGCCATTACCATGACCTTGTACTTCATCATTTTCGGCAACTTGATCGGCAGCCGGATCGGCGACATGGGCGGCTTTAGCTACATGGCCTACATTGTGCCGGGGCTGATCATGATGTCCGTGATCACCAATTCCTATTCCAATGTGGCCTCGTCGTTTTTCAGTGCCAAGTTCCAGCATAATATTGAAGAGCTGCTGGTCGCGCCGGTGCCCAATACCATCATTATTGCCGGTTATGTCGGGGGTGGGGTGCTGCGCGGGGTAGGCGTCGGGTGCATCGTTACTTTGGTCTCCCTGTTTTTTGTGGATTTGCAGGTGACCCATTTGGGCGTAGTGATCGCCACGGTGATCTTAACGTCCACCGTGTTTGCTCTGGGCGGGTTGATCAATGCGGTGTTTGCCAAAACTTTTGATGATATCAGTATTATTCCGACCTTTGTGCTGACGCCACTGACGTACCTGGGCGGGGTGTTTTATTCGCTGAATTTACTGCCTGAATTCTGGCAGGGGGTGTCTAAGCTCAATCCGATTGTGTATATGGTCAATGCGTTTCGCTATGGCTTTTTGGGCGTGTCGGACGTGGGGATTGGGACGGCGTTTGCGGTGATCGGCGTGTTTATCACTTTGCTGTATGCACTGGCCTATGTGTTGATTTCTCGCGGTATCGGCTTGCGCGCCTAGTGCGGCATAAGTCGATGAATGACAGGTATAAAAAATCCCGGACGAGACCGGGATTTTTTATGGGCGGTTGGGGAGCGATCACTCTTCGCTGGCGTGAGCCGATGATGAGTTGTTCAGCTCAACCACTTGGTTGTCGATCAAGCGGGCTTTACCCAAGAACGCCGACATCAGGATCACCGCTTGCTGTGTCTCTTCACCCACAGGCTGCAGGGTCACTGCATCACGGATGTAGATTTCGTCAGGTTGCAGGCCTGCGGCACGCAGTTGATCGTTCGCATCGACCACGATTTCCGCGTAATCGTTGCGGCCACCGCGCATTTGGCTGCTGATCCAGCGCATGGTGCGTGCCAATACGGGTGCACGCTGGCGCTCGTCTACCGTCAGGTAACCGTTGCGTGAACTCATGGCCAGGCCATCTAATTCACGGACGGTTGGTACACCGACAATCTCAATGTCCATCGCCATGTCGAGGGTCATCTGACGCAACAGCGCAAGCTGCTGGTAGTCTTTCTCACCAAAACAGGCTACGTCCGGCTGAACGATGTTGAACAGCTTCGTCACAACCGTAGATACGCCGCGGAAGTGGCTTGGGCGCAACGCCCCTTCCAGCATGTTAGAAAGTCCAGGTACTTCGACAAACGTCTGACGATCCAGTCCCTCGGGATACATAATGTCAGGTGTCGGGGTAAAGACCAGATCCACGCCTTCGCTGTTTAGCTTGGCCAAATCATCCTCAAGCGTGCGAGGATAATTGTTCAGATCATCGGCTTTATCGAACTGCATTGGGTTAACAAAAATGCTGACCACGACCACATCGGCATGCTCACGTGCTTTACGCACTAGCGTCAAGTGGCCTTCATGCAGGTTGCCCATGGTGGGAACGAACGCAATGCGGCGGCCTTCACGGCGCCAGGTGCGGACTTGTTCTCGGATAGGGGCAATCTCAGCGAATGTTTGCATTTTTATTCCTTATTCAAAGGTATGTTCTGGGCCAGGGAAGGTCCCGGCCGCAACATCTTCTAGGTATTGGGTAACAGCTGCGCGCATCTCGCCCGTTTCGGCCAAATAGTTTTTGGAGAAACGTGGAATATAGTTGGCGGAGATCCCAAACATATCGTGCATAACAAGGATTTGACCATCGGTGGCATTACCGGCACCAATCCCGATCACCGGGACTTCGACCGCTTTGGTAATGCGTTCCGCTAAGCTGGCAGGCACACACTCCAGCAAAATGATTTGTGCCCCGGCATTTTTGAGCAGAATAGCATCTTTTACCATCTGCTCAGCGTGGTCGGAGTCACGTCCTTGCACTTTATAGCCGCCGAAAATATTGACGGACTGTGGGGTAAGCCCCAAGTGCGCACACACCGGTACAGCGCGTTGGGTCAGCATGGTGACGGTGTCGGCAAGCCAGGCACCCCCTTCTAATTTCACCATGTTCGCCCCCGCACGCATCAGGGTGGCGGCATTCTCACACGCTTGCTCTGGGGTGCTGTAACTCATAAATGGCATGTCAGCCATCAATAAGGCGTTCGGGCTACCGGCGCGAACACAGCGGGTGTGATAGGCAATATCGTCCACACTGACAGGCAGCGTGTCGGGTTTGCCTTGCAGTACCATACCCAGTGAATCACCGACCAGCAGCACAGGCACTTCCTGTTGTTCAAACAGTTGGGCAAAGCTGGCGTCATAGGCGGTGACAGAAGCAAACTTACGACCCTCTTGCTTCCATTTCATCAGGTCGTTAATCGTGATTTTTTTCATGTTATCTCCCTTTAGCCCTGAAAACGGGTTACTGGGACCAGATGGCCAGTCCGTTGCGGTCTACCTGTGCCAGCAGTGTTTGCAGGGCAGTGTGATCAGGCAGCACCAATTCAGGGGCAATTTCTGCAAGCGGGTACAGCACGAACTCACGCACTTTCATGCCGTAATGCGGCACGGTCAGGCGGTCGCAGTGGTGCTCGAGATCGCCATACAGGACAATGTCGAGATCCAGTGTGCGAGGCCCCCAGCGTTCATCCTTGCGTACTCGACCTTGTGCTTGTTCGATTGACTGGGTGCAGTCAAGCAGGGCCAGCGGTGCCAGCTCTGTGTCAACAGCCACCACAGCATTGATGTAGTCAGGTTGGTCCTGTGGACCCATCGGGGTACTGCTGTAGAGGGAAGAAACCGCCACCACGTTGACGTCCGGGTGCTGTTTCAATGCCTCAATGGCGCGGTTAGCCTGAGCGACAGGATCGCTCAGGTTACTGCCTATCGCAATGTAGGCGCGGATCATGAAGATTTCGCCTGTGGCTTCTTGCGGCGTTGCGGACGGCGGCGACGGCGGTTGCTGCCGGATTTGTCGCCCTCATTGATTTGCAACACCATCTTGTTGCGCTGATTGCGGTCACCACGCTGGAATTGATCCCACCAGTGTGCCAACTCGGCGATGTCATCCCCTTCAAACTGGCCACGCATTTCCAGGAAATCAAACGCAGCACGGAATTTCGGGTGTTCCATCATCTTAAAGGCACGCTTACCGGTACGGCGGCTAAAGCGCATTTGCTGTTGCCAGATATCACGTACGGTGGTGGTGAAACGGCGAGGGATGGCAATGGTTTTCACCTGCTCATCCAGAATGTCGTTAGAGGCCACCATGAACGCGTCATAGTAAGACAGGCCGCTGGCAAACGCGATCTCTTCGGCGCGGGTCACCATTGGGTACCACAGCATTGCCGCAAACATAAACGCCGGATTGACGCGCTTATCTTCTGCCAGACGCTTATCGGTGGCACTCAGGATGTGCTCGATCATTTGCTCGGTCTGGCTGTTCTGATCTTCGGTGAAGTGTTCAGACAGCAGAGGGAACAACTGTTGGAACAGGTTGTACTCACGCAGCAGTTTGTAAGTGGCCAGGCCATTACCTGACTGCAGCAGCTTCAGGCTTTCTTCAAACAGACGCGCGGCCGGAATGTCTTGCAGTAGCGTTGACAGTTTCACGATAGGCGCGGCGGTTTTCTCTTCAATGCCCATGTCCAACTTGGCCGCGAAACGGATCGCACGCAGCATGCGGACCGGATCTTCGCGGTAACGCGTTTCCGGATCGCCAATCAAGCGGATAATACGGTTGTCGAGATCTTCGACCCCGTTAACAAAGTCGCTGACCGTAAAGTCTTTGATGCTGTAGTACAGCGCATTGATGGTGAAATCACGGCGCTCGGCATCTTCTTCAATGGTACCGTAGACATTGTCACGCAGCAGCATGCCTTCCTGATTCTGTGCCGCAACCTGCTTTTTATCGCTCAGGTTCGGGGTGCCATCCGCATGGTGGCCTCGGAAGGTCGCCACTTCAATCACATCACGACCGAACAGAATATGGGCAAGGCGGAAACGGCGGCCAATCAGGCGGCAGTTACGGAAAAGGTGTTTAATTTCTTCCGGCGTCGCGTTGGTGGCAATATCGAAGTCTTTAGGTTGTTTGTCCAGAAGGAGATCGCGAACACCCCCACCGACCAGGTAGGCATCAAAACCGGCTTTATTCAGACGGTAAAGAACCTTCAGCGCATTCTCGCTGATATCTTTACGTGAAATACCGTGCTCTTGGCGCTGATAAACTTGCAAGGCGAGTTCCTCGGTGTCGAGCGTACTACTATTATCGCGATTCAATACCTTACGGCAAAAGCTGGCTACTCGATTAAAGATAATACACCTCATTTATGTGGTTCGGATTCAACAAACAGCCGCATATCATATATCACGGCAAGACAATTTAGAATCCTAGCGTAATGGCGGTCGTATTTGGCACCTTGGAAAGCTGCCAATGTTCGGTTGCCCAGCGCAGGATTTCTGCTGTGGATGATGCGGCCAAATCAGCCGGCGGTTGCTGGCCTAAAAAACGCAGCGCGGCGATCAATGCCGGGTTGGGGTTGGCTTTATCAATCGCGGGTGCATGGTTTTGTTTTGAGAGCTTATTGCCGTTTTCGGTCACTGCCAGAGGCAGGTGTAAATAGCTGACTTCAGGGTGGCCGAGCAGGCGGTAAAGCCCAATTTGGCGTCCGGTTGGCTCGATCAAATCAGCCCCCCGGACCACCTCTGTGATCCCTTGTTCAATATCATCCAGCACGACAGCTAAATTATATGCGAACAGGCCATCACGACGGCGAATGATGAAATCCTCTGCCGCCAGTGCGGCCGGAATATGCATCGTTCCATGTAACTGATCCACAAAGCGTGTGACCGGCTGATCCACTTTCAGGCGAATAGCGCTGTCAGTGGCCGGCAGGTGGCGATCACGACAAGTGCCCGGGTAGAATCCACCGGCTTCTTTGATCTGTTTACGGCTGCATTGGCAGTAATAGGCCTGTTGGTTGGCCAACCACGCATCTATTTGGGCATGATAGGCATCATGGCGGTGACTTTGGTACATCACGCCGCCGTCCCAGTGCAGCCCGTAGGCCTCCAGGGTACGCAGGATATCATCCGCCGCGCCGGGCATTTCGCGAGGTGGATCAAGATCTTCCATGCGAACGATCCAGGTGCCGCCTTGAGCGCGGGCTTGCAGGTAGCTGCCTAATGCGGCGACCAGTGAGCCAAAATGGAGCGGGCCGGATGGTGATGGCGCAAAACGGCCAATATAGTGTGTGGATGTCGTCATAAGGGATCACCAGAAACGAAAAAGGGAGCAGTTGCTCCCTCTTTAAAGACAGTGGTGCGAAAGTACGTAGCGTACTAGCCTGCCATCTGTTTTTCTTTGATTTCAGCTAGCGTTTTACAGTCGATACACAGATCAGCTGTTGGACGTGCTTCCAAACGACGGATACCGATTTCGATACCGCAAGAATCACAGAAACCGAAGTCGTCCTCTTCAATACGCGTAAGGGTCTTCTCGATTTTCTTGATTAGCTTACGTTCACGATCGCGGTTACGTAATTCTAGGCTGAACTCTTCTTCCTGTGCCGCACGGTCGACAGGATCCGGGAAGTTTGCCGCTTCGTCTTGCATGTGGTTTACAGTACGATCGACTTCTTCACGTAATTGGTTGCGCCAAGCGCTTAGAATCTTACGGAAGTGCTCTAGCTGAGCTTCACCCATATATTCTTCGCCGGCCTTTTCCTGGTAAGGTTCAACCCCAGCAATAGCCAGGATGCCTAGCGATTTTTTAACGTTGCTCTCTGGCATATAGCATCTCCTAATATACCTAATAACCGTCACTGGTCAAAATTGGGCGGTATCTATAGCAGAAAGGGTTTAACGTGGCAATTGCTGCATATCTTCAATTTTATCCCAATGTGAAGAAAGCATCACTTTGCGGTGTTTACTGATTGAAATTTATGCAGTCTTCGAGGTAGAGCTCATTTGGGTGTAATACCGCCTTGTAACAAAGGATCTCTACGCCAGCCCTTTCTGCCTGTTGGATTAATGAAAAATAGTCCGGGTCTATATGGTGTGCGACAGAAACCTTTTCAATGCCCGAATGCAAAATGGCGAAAAAAAGTATGGCACGCTTACCGCTTTGTGCCACCTCTGCTAGCTCGCGCAGGTGTTTTTGTCCCCGGGTTGTGACCGCATCCGGGAAAAAGCCTTGTCCGTTTTGCAACAGGGTGACGCTCTTGACTTCAATATAGCAGTCAGGACGGTCGTCTGCTTGCAGTAGCACGTCTATCCTGCTGTTTTCGCTGCCATACTTCACTTCCGTGCGCAGGGTGCTGTAGCCCTCAAGCTCTTTCACGACACCGTTATTAATGGCTTCGACCACCAAACGGTTGGCCTGCGCGGTGTTGACACAAATCATGTCGCCGTCGGGCGTTTCACTCAGCTCCCAGCTGCACGGGTATTTACGCTTCGGGTTATCAGAGGTGGAATACCACACGGTGTTGCCCGGCGTGGCGCAGCCTGTCATGGCGCCGGTATTGGCGCAGTGCAATGTTGTCACTGTGCCATCAGGCAAGGTCACATCGGCCAGAAAACGCTTGTAGCGTTTGATTAACGTTGCCGATTGCAGCGCAGGGGAAAATTTCATGTCGTTCCTTTTTATACGTTGTTGTGGATACGCACGGTAGCGGCCCATTGTTCACTTTGCCGTGTGGACGGTATCACAGTGTTCACAGTAACCACTGAGCCAGGCAGCGGTAGCGCACGCCGGACTGAACGGAATGCTGAGCATGAGGTTGAGAAGGTAGTTGAGCGTGCTCAGTGGTGGAAATATACAAGCCAAAGGCCGGAAAGTGAAAGGTCAGCGAAGGCGGAGTCAGTGTGTCTAAGAGCGCGGTCGGACGTTGTTTAATGGCTTTGGCCAGCGTGATATGCGGCGCGTAAGGGCGGGGCTCACGCACGATGCCGCACGGTGCTAACACCGTATAGAGGTGATCCACCAGATCCTGCAACGGCGCGGGCGGTTGCGGACACCCCAGCCACAAGACCTTGCTGCGCCGCCAATAGCCCAGTGTGTTGAACGTGGCCGAGAAAGCGCCAGTGGGCGGGTGGTTATCGATGGCTTGCACAATGGCCTCGGTTTGCGCGGGTGTCACCATGCCGAGAAAGGCCAGCGTGACATGCAGGTTGTCAATGGGGACGGCCTGGTCGATCTGGCACGTCAGTTGATGCAGGGCCGTGACGCTGTCAGCCGGTTGCTGGGGCGCTAAGGCAAAGAACAGGCGTTGCTTTTTCGTCGTCTTTTTCATGGTCATAGCGGTTATCTGTGGCGGCTTGGGTATACAATAGTGGCGCTAAGTTTGAATATGACACAAGGTGTTCCCATTGTCACAGCTGCCTATCCAAGACGTTATGACCCCGTTGCTTGCGGCTTTAGACGCGCATGCACAACTGATCCTCAAAGCCCCGCCCGGGGCCGGTAAATCCACTTATCTGCCTTTATCTATCCTGCAAGAGGGCAGTATTGACGGCAAAATTGTGATGCTGGAGCCACGCCGATTGGCCGCGCGCAATATCGCCCAGTACCTGGCGGCGCAGCTGGGTGAAAAAGTGGGAGAGACCATTGGCTTGCGTATGCGAGGCGAGAGCAAAACCAGTGCCAAGACGCGGCTGGAAGTGGTCACCGAAGGGGTGATGACCCGCATGTTGCAGCAGGATCCTGAATTGTCGGGTATTGGCTTGCTGATCTTTGATGAATTCCATGAGCGCAGTTTGCATGCCGATACGGCTTTAGCGTTGGCGCTGGAGGTGCAAGAAGCACTGCGTGACGATCTGAAAATTCTGGTGATGTCGGCCACCTTGGATGATGCGGCGTTAACGGCGTTATTGCCGGATGCGGCGTACATCGCTTCCGAAGGACGCTGTTTCCCTGTGGCGCACCGCTACCAGCGTGTGGCGGAGGGCGTGGACATGATAGAAACCGTGACCAAAGCCATTCGCAGCTTGCTGGCCAGTGAAAGTGGCTCGATGTTGGTGTTTTTGCCGGGCGCCGGTGAAATTCGTCGTGTCGCCGAGCGGTTGAGTGACGGGTTAGCACAGGACGGTTTGGCCCGCGATGTGCTGATCAGCCCGTTGTACGGCCAGTTATCAGCCCAGCAACAGCAGCAAGCCATTGCACCGGCACCCGCCGGACAGCGCAAAGTGGTACTGGCGACGAACATTGCGGAAACCAGTTTAACCATCGAAGGCATTCGTCTTGTGGTGGATTGCGGTCTGGAGCGTATTGCCCAGTGGGATGCGAAAACCGGGATCAGCCGATTAGAATCGGTGCGCATTGCCCGCTCGTCGGCGGAGCAGCGGGCCGGTCGTGCGGGGCGTTTGGAGCCGGGGATCTGTTTACGTTTATACAGTGAAGAGCAACTGGCCCGCCAACCTGCAACGCCTCAGCCGGAAATGCTGCGGGCCGATCTCACCACATTGGCGATGGAACTGGCGCAATGGGGCTGTGCCGAGGTGACGGATTTACGCTGGCTGGATGTGCCGCCTGCGGTGGCCATGACGCAATCGCGCGCGTTGCTGCAAGCCTTGGGCGCGATGGACAGCCGTTATCAATTGACCGAGCAGGGTGTGGCCTTACACGCGCTGGGGGCCGATCCGCGCCATGCGACCATGTTGTTGATGGCGCAGCGTCACGGAAAGGCTGCGATGGCGACAGCGGCGATGTTGGTGGCGTTGTTGGAAGAGCCGCCACGGGGGATGCAAAACCCGGATCTGCATTTTCAGCTGAACCTGCTGGAAAGCGGCAAGTTACCGCGCAGTGCGGGGTATGTGCAGCGGGCGAATCAGCATTTACATAAATTGGGGGCGGGCGGTACTGCGCTACGTGTTGCCAGTGAGTGGATTGCACCGGTGATGGCAGCAGGTTTTCCAGATCGCATTGCGCTTTCTCGTGGTCGGGATGGCCGTTATCAACTGGCCAACGGGCAAGGGGCCAGCTTATTGCCGGATGAGCCACTCGCGGATGCGGATCTGCTAGTGGTGGCGGATGTGGTGAAAACCCGTCAGGGTGACAGCCGTATTTTCACTGCGGTCACGGCGGATGTCGGCAGCTTACAGCAGGCCTTGCCGGCGTTGTTCTGTGAGCGGGAATGGCTGGATTGGGACGACAAGAAAGGCCGTCTGACGGCCGAAAAACAGCTGTGCTGTGGTAAGTTAGTGCTCGAACGCAGCCCAATGGCAGAGCCGGATCCGGCCAAAGCCAGCGAAGCCCTGCTCAATGCCATTGTGCGCAAAGGGCTGAATGTGTTGCCCTGGACGCCAGCGGCAGAGAACCTGCTGGTACGCGCGCGCTGTGCGGCTGAGTGGTTGCCGGACATGGCGTTACCGGCCATGGATGAGGCCAGCTTACTGGCCGATGCCGACAGTTGGTTGTTGCCGTACATGACGGGCATGAAAACCCTCAAAGCCATCGAAAAATTGGATCTCTTTGCCGCGCTGGAAGCCCGTTTAGGGTGGGAGACGAAGCAGGCACTGGATGCCGCGTTACCGACCCATTATGACGTGCCGACCGGATCGCGCTATGCCATTCGCTATCAGGAAGGGCAACATCCGGTACTGGCGGTGAAGCTGCAGGAAATGTTTGGGGAAAAAAGCTCGCCGATGATCGCCAACGGGCGGGTTGCTGTGGTGCTGGAGCTGCTGTCTCCGGCGCAGCGCCCGTTACAAATCACCCGTGATTTGGCGACATTCTGGCAGGGCTCATACCGTGACGTGCAAAAAGAAATGAAGGGGCGCTATCCCAAGCACCCTTGGCCGGATGATCCTGCCAACCATGCACCGACGCGTAAAACGAAAAAATACATGTAGATAAAGTGATGAAAATGAAAACATGGCCAATGCGCCACATGGCCCCGGCACCGAAGAAGCCGGCGGCCGGCAAGGATGAGGCGAAAAAGCCAACCCGGCGTCGAAAAAGCCCGGCGGCCAGCGGCGACAAGCCCGCAGCCAAACCGCGTAAGAAGCCGGCATCACGCAGCCGAAAAAAAACGCCCGCAGCCAATCAGGGGCGCGTGCCGCCATGGCTGAAATGGCTGATGGGATTTGGCCTGAAAGTCACGATTGCGTTGCTGGCGGTGTTGCTGGTGGTCGGTATTTACTTGGATAAAGTGGTACGCGATCGCTTTGACGGTCAGTTATGGAACCTGCCTGCGGTGGTGTATGGCCGCGTGCTGACCTTGCAGCCGGGGCAGGCGATCTCGCTCAGTGAAGTGCGCCGAGAGTTAGATTTGCTGCAATACCATAAGGTACGCAGTCCGCAGCGTAACGGCGAGTATTCCTCTTCGTCCACACGCATTGAGCTGATCCGTCGTCCGTTTGAGTTTGAAGACGGGCCAGAAGGTGCGCGCCATGTGATGCTGACGTTTGCGGATAATACCCTGCAAAGCATTCGGGAAGTGGGTACCAAGCGCCAGCTGGGCTACGTGCGTATTGAGCCGAAGATGCTGGGGATGCTCGGTACCGGCGATCACGAGCAGCGCCTGTTCATGCCACGCGAGCAGTTCCCTGAAGTGCTGGTGGATGCTTTACTGGTGACCGAAGACCGCGACTTCTACCACCATGATGGCGTGTCACCGCTGGCGATTGTGCGTGCCATGCTGGTGAACCTGAAAGCCGGTCGTACGGTACAGGGCGGCAGTACCCTGACCCAACAGCTGGCGAAAAATATCTTCCTGAGCCGTGAGCGTTCGCTGTGGCGTAAGGTGCGAGAAGCCTATATCGCGGTGATCATTGATTATCGCTACAGCAAAGATCGGATCTTGGAAGCGTATCTCAATGAGATCTATCTGGGACAGAACGGCGGTAAGGAAGTGCACGGTTTTGCACTCGGGGCGCGTTTGTACTTCGGCCGTCCGTTGCAGGAGCTGCGTATTGATCAGCAGGCGTTGCTGGTAGCGATGGCCAAAGGCCCGTCTTACTACAACCCGTGGCGCAACCCTGAGCGAGCCCGTCAGCGTCGTGACTTGGTGCTGCGCATGATGATGGATAACAAGATCCTCGATGGTGCCCAGTACGAGCAAGCGGCGTCGCGTCCGTTAGATATTCAGGCCAAGCCGATGATTGCCAGTCGCCAGCCGGCATACTTCCAGCAGTTGCAGCGTGAACTGAAACAGCGGGTGGGTGACAACTTCACGCCGGGTGTGGGTTTACGCGTGTTCAGTACCTTGGATCCGTTGTCGCAGCAGGAAGCCGAACGTGCCGTGCGCCACATGGTGCCGTTGCTGAGCAAGAAAGCGGGCGGTGGCGATGTGGAAACCGCGCTGGTGGCCGCTGATCGCCAGACCGGTGAGATCCGCGCCATGATCGGTGGCAGCCAACCGGGCTTTGCCGGTTTTAACCGTGCGCTGGATGCTAGCCGACAGATTGGCTCGTTGGTGAAACCGGCGGTGTATCTGGCGGCGTTACGCCATCCGGATCAGTTTACGCTGGCCAGTACGCTGGAAGATAAGCCGATTGCCATGCGCAGCAGTAACGGTACCAGCTGGCAGCCGCGTAACTACGATCGTAAGTTCCGGGGCGAAGTGCCGTTGTATTACGCGCTGGCGAAATCGCTGAACGTGCCGACGGTCAATCTGGGGATGGCGGTAGGCCTGAACAACGTGATTGATACCCTGGTAGAGCTGGGTGTGGATCGCAATGAAGTGCCGAAGCTACCTTCCATTTTGCTGGGCTCCTTTACCCTGACACCGTATCAGGTGACGCAGATGTTCCAGTCGGTGGCCAGTGGTGGCCGCAAAGCCGAGCTGACCGCGCTGCGTGCGGTGGTGGATCAGAAAGGGAAGTTACTGTACCAGTGGATGCCGAAAGCCGCGCAAATTGTGCCGGAGCAAGCTGCCTGGCTGACGACCTATGGCATGAAAAATGTGGTGTCACAAGGGACTGCGCGTTTCTTGCAGCCACAGTTTGGCTGGGCGGCTTTGGCGGGGAAAACCGGTACTACCGACAAATCCCGAGACAGCTGGTATGTCGGTATTGACGGTCGCGAAGTGGTGACGGTGTGGATGGGACGCGATGACAATACCTCGGTCAACCTGACCGGTTCATCCGGTGCGTTGCGTGTGTACAGCGATTACATGAAAGGGCGTCAGCCTGAGCCGCTGACATTAGGTTGGCCAAGTAAGCTGACTACCGCCAAGTTCTCTCAGCGGCCTGATGGCACCTTATCGCGCGATTGTGCCGGTAAGTACTCGTTACCGCTGTGGGATAAAGACGGCGACGTAGAGGCCTTCTGTGACAGCAATAAACCAGCGAAGTGGATCAAAGACATGTTCAGCTGGTAAGACGAAAAAGCACGCCAAAGGAGGCGTGCTTTTTTTTAGTCATCTTTTTCAAAATAGTACGAGATGCGAATTCGCGGGTTGAGGTAGGTATACACCTTCTCGGGCAGCTTACTGGGCGCAATGGCCTGCTCAATGCGCAGGTTGCTTTCGTCCAGTTCGATGATCGGCGCCTCGTTGGACGGTACGCTCGGATCATAGAGCAACACATTGGGCTGAAGCAGGTTGTCCGCATTAACAGAAATCACCAGTCCCAGTTGTTGGTTAGAAAGCTGCACCACACTGCCGGGCGGGTACACGCCTAACAGACGGATCAGCAGGGCCAGATAATCATTGTTGTACTGCTCCCGACGGTTTTTAAACAGGTGCGAGAGGGCACTGTAAGGAATACGGGCTTTCGCCGGATCCTGCGGGTGACAGAGATTATCGTAGCTGTTCACCACCGCCACTAACTGCGCCTTGAGATCGATTTCGTCCCCTTTGAGCTGTTTCGGATAACCACTGCCGTCCAGCAGTTCGTGGTGCTGGGTCAAAATCGGCTTAGCTAGGCTGGGGAAGTCCGTGGTCAGGTTCGCCAAATCCTCACTGTATTTGGTGTGCAGCTTGAGGTAGTTCAGTTCTGGCTCTGTCAGCGGTGTGGTCTTACGCAAAATGGCCGTCGGCACTTTGAGCTTGCCCATGTCATGGAACAAGGCCCCCAGCGCAATGGCTTTGATCTCTTCCTGTTGCATGCCGCACGAGCGCGCCAGCATCATCGACATGATGGTGACATTGAGCGAGTGGCAGTAGATGTCCTCATGCTCTTTGTTGTCGTTCATCAGGTGCAGTGCCACGTTGTCGGACTCCAGCAACGCATCCACCATTTCTTCCACCAGCATTTCGGCTTCTTTGACAGCGGTGACCGGGCGGCTTTTCACTTTCCCCATGATCGAGCGCAGCTGGGCCATAGAGCGGCTGAAGTTCTTTTCGCAGCTTTGTAGTTTGCGTTTGTAGTTTTTCAGACGGGTAATACGGCCTTGCTTCTCTTGCCAGAGCTTTTCGGCCTGTGCTTCCAGGAAGCGGCTTTCCTGTTCGGAAATCTCGTCTTGCGGCGTTTCTGGGGCCAGGGGCTGGGTATCACTTTTTTCGGGGATCAGGTAAACGTATTTGATACCGAGGTTTTTGATCAGGCGAATTTGTTGCTGATCTTTAATTTTGAAGTGATTGAGCAGGAAAGGGTGATCCGTCCATTGCAGGGGGAGCTTGATGTATAAGCCTTCGGTTAAGCGCTCAATTGAAAGTTTGATGGCCATGAGTATCAGCGCAACCTATTTGCGTCGAGTAGTGAAAATCCATTTGGCAGAGTGGCCTCTGCGTTGCTATCGCCGTGCGGGGAGGGCGAATATATACACCGTACTGAACATCACACCATGATGATCAGGGTTATCGATCTCACCGCATTTTTGTGATTAACACAATGATGGCGTTTGCCTGAATATGGGACTGATGTCACATATTGAATGGCAGGCAAAAAAAAACCTCATCAAAGATGAGGTTTCAAAAATGGTGCCGACTACCGGAATCGAACTGGTGACCTACTGATTACAAGTCAGTTGCTCTACCTACTGAGCTAAGTCGGCAAATTTATTTTTATTATTTTAAGTCCAAGGACTTAAAACGAAAGTGGCTCCCCCTGCAAGACTTGAACTTGCGACATACGGATTAACAGTCCGCCGTTCTACCGACTGAACTAAGGGGGAATTGTACTTTTTATCTATCACGACAAGTCGTTGTAGATGAAATATGGTGCCTCGAGGCGGAATCGAACCACCGACACGAGGATTTTCAATCCTCTGCTCTACCGACTGAGCTATCGAGGCAAAAGTGCAGTCCGAAGACTGACTTTTGCAAATGTTGTTTTCACAACGCTTTGCTAAAAGATGGTGCCGACTACCGGAGTCGAACTGGTGACCTACTGATTACAAGTCAGTTGCTCTACCTACTGAGCTAAGTCGGCACACTATATCTTTTTTAGTCTTAAACCCGAAGGCTCAACACTGAATTGGCTC
>NZ_LDOV01000046.1 GCF_001029435.1 Photobacterium aphoticum
ACGTTTTGCTATCCGTGAAGGTGGCCGTACAGTTGGTGCTGGTGTTGTTGCAACTATCGTTGCTTAATAACTACTAGTAACACAGTACTGAAAAAGGGAGCTTCGGCTCCCTTTTTTGCATCTGTACATTGCCCATTTAGCCCGGTGATGTATCCTTATCCGCTTATCCGCTTATCCGCTTATCCGCTTATCCGCTTATCCGCTTATCCGCTTATCCGCTTATCTTGTCTATATAGCCAGTCATACATGTACTCATATTTGCGTTTCATCTAACTGTGCGTTTTATATTGCGAATAGGTATAGATAGCACGAACGCTATTGATAGTAATAAGAACGATTCTTGTTTATATTTGAGGCAATTCAAATTAAGAGCGTCACTGTATGTTTGTTTGCTTATGCCATGCTATTTCTGATAAGAAAATCGTCCAACTTGTTGAGCAAGAGGGGATCTACGATTTAAAAGGGATCCGCCAATTGACCCCGTTGGGCTCACAGTGTGGAAAGTGCATTCGACAAGCCAAAGTGCTGATTGAGCAGACAGTGGCGGCGAAGTATCAAAAGGCCAGTTAACGGTCACGACTTTTCTGGCAGGGCGTTTTGACACCCCCTTTATCGGTTCTATGCTTTAGGGAGCCGACAGAGGAGTGTGCGTAATGAAAGCTGATCCGAAAATCATTCAACATCTCAACAAAATCCTCGGCAACGAGCTGGTTGCTATTAATCAATATTTTCTTCATGCCCGCATGTACAAAGATTGGGGGCTCAAACACCTCGCCGATAAGGAATACCATGAGTCCATCGATGAGATGAATCATGCCGATCACCTGATCGAACGTATCCTGTTTTTAGAAGGGCTACCCAACCTGCAAGATCTGGGGAAGCTCAATATCGGTGAAGATACCCAAGAGATGCTCGAGTGTGATTTGGCGTTAGAGATGGCGGCCATTCCGGATCTGCGAGATGCCATTGCCTATGCCGAAGAGGTGCGGGACTATGTCTCGCGCGACTTGTTCCAGAATATCCTGGAAGATGAAGAAGAGCATGTCGACTGGCTTGAAACCCAATTGGGGCTGATTGAAAAAATGGGCATTGCTAATTATAACCAAGCCCAAATTGTGGATGACGACGAGTAAGCCGAGAAGAGGGGGAGGGGAGCACTCGCTTCTCCCTTTTATTTCATGTAGATAGCGCTGTTTTTCTTCCTGTTATTACCTCGCCTGATTATTTTTACAACAAGGCTTGCGTTCCAAAGTGTGATCTGTATAATGCTCCCCACTGCCCGAGGTAACCAAATCTCGTAAGTGCAGTTGTGAACCAATAAGCGTTGAGGAAGAAGCTGTTAATCAGTTTATTAATGTATACTCTGACTTATGTTCGCAGTCATTAAATTGACTGACAATGTGCCCGATAGGGGTACTACGTTCACATAAATCAATCGTACATTCTCTCGTCTTCACGAGTCTGAGTGGCGATATTGTTTGTGTAATTTTTATTTGGAGCTCTGTCTAATGCAGAACCAACGTATTCGTATCCGCCTAAAGGCGTTCGATCACCGTTTGATCGATCAGTCAACTGCGGAAATCGTTGAAACAGCTAAGCGTACTGGCGCGCAGGTTAAGGGTCCAATCCCACTACCTACTCGTAAAGAGCGTTTCACTGTTCTTATTTCTCCTCACGTTAATAAGAGTGCACGTGACCAGTACGAAATCCGTACTCACAAGCGCCTTATCGACATCGTTGAGCCAACAGACAAAACTGTTGACGCTCTTATGCGTCTAGACCTAGCTGCTGGCGTTGACGTTCAGATCAGCCTAGGTTAAGGGAGATAAGAGAATGATTGGTCTAATCGGTCGTAAAGTGGGCATGACCCGCGTATTTACCGAAGATGGCGTTTCTATCCCAGTAACTGTGGTTGAAGTTGAAGCGAACCGCGTTTCTCAGGTTAAATCTGTTGAAACTGACGGCTACAACGCAATCCAGGTAACTACTGGTTCAAAGAAAGCTAACCGTGTTTCTAAGCCAGAAGCTGGCCACTTTGCGAAAGCAGGTGTTGAAGCAGGTCGCGGTCTTTGGGAATTCCGTCTAGAGAACAACGAAGAGTTCGCTGTTGGCGCTGAGCTAACTGTTGAGCTGTTCAACGAAATCAAAAAAGTAGACGTTACTGGTACATCTAAGGGTAAAGGCTTCCAGGGTGCTGTTAAGCGCTGGAACTTCCGTACTCAAGATATGACCCACGGTAACTCCTTGTCTCACCGTGCACCGGGTTCAATTGGCCAATGTCAAACTCCAGGTCGCGTATTTAAAGGCAAGAAAATGGCTGGTCACATGGGTGCTGAGCGTGTAACGACTCAAAACCTAGAGATCGTACGTGTTGACGCTGAGCGCAATCTGCTTCTTATCAAAGGTGCAGTACCAGGCGCAACAGGTGGCAACGTGATCGTTAAACCAGCTGTTAAAGCGTAACGTCGAGGAGTTAGTAATGGAATTGGTAGTCAAAGGTGCTAACGCACTAACTGTCTCCGAAACTACTTTTGGGCGTGACTTCAATGAAGCGCTTGTACATCAGGTAGTTGTTGCTTTCGCAGCAGGTGCTCGTCAAGGTACTCGTGCTCAGAAGACTCGTTCTGACGTTTCTGGTGGTGGCGCTAAGCCATGGCGCCAGAAAGGTACAGGCCGCGCTCGTGCTGGTACAATCCGTAGCCCACTATGGCGTACCGGTGGTGTAACTTTCGCTGCTCGTCCACAAGACCACAGCCAGAAAGTTAACAAGAAAATGTACCGTGGTGCGATGAAGAGCATCCTGTCTGAGCTAGTTCGTCAAGAGCGTCTAATCGTTGTTGAAGACTTCTCAATCGAAGCTCCTAAGACTAAAGCTCTAGTAGCTAAGCTTAAAGAGCTTGAGTTGACAGATGCACTGATCGTAACTGGTGAACTAGATGAGAATCTATTCCTAGCTGCACGTAACCTATACAAAGTAGACGTACGTGACGCGAAGGCAATCGACCCAGTTAGCCTAATCGCTTTCGATAAAGTTGTGATGACTGCAGCTGCAGTTAAAGCAGTTGAGGAGATGCTAGCATGATCACTGAAGAGCGTATTCTAAAAGTTCTACGTGCTCCGCACATCTCTGAAAAAGCAACCATGGCTGCTGAAAACGGTAACACTATCGTTTTCAAAGTAGCGATGAACGCAACTAAGAAAGAGATCAAAGCAGCAGTTGAAAAACTGTTCGAGGTTGAAGTTAAGTCTGTAAATACTCTTATCACTAAGGGTAAGACCAAGCGTCAAGGTATGCGCCAAGGCCGTCGTTCAGACGTGAAGAAAGCGTATGTAATCTTGAAAGAAGGTCAAGACATCGACTTCGCTGGTAGTGCAGAGTAAGGCTAGGAGCAAAGAAGAATGGCTATTGTAAAATGTAAGCCGACTTCCCCAGGTCGTCGCCACGTAGTTAAAGTGGTTAACTCTGACCTGCATAAGGGTAAGCCGTACGCACCACTACTAGAGAAAAAATCTAAGTCTGGTGGTCGTAATAACAACGGTCGTATCACAGTACGTCACATCGGTGGTGGTAACAAAAATGCTTACCGTATCATCGATTTCAAACGTAACAAAGATGGCATCCCAGCGAAAGTTGAGCGTCTAGAATACGATCCAAACCGTAGCGCAAACATTGCTCTAGTTCTGTACGCAGACGGTGAGCGCCGCTACATCATCGCACCTAAAGGTCTTCAGGCTGGTGATTCAATCCAGTCTGGCGCAGATGCTGCTATCAAAGTTGGTAACACTCTACCAATGCGCAACATCCCAGTAGGTTCAACAGTACACTGTGTTGAACTTAAGCCTGGTAAAGGTGCTCAGCTGGCTCGTTCAGCTGGTGCATACGCTCAGATCGTTGCACGTGCAGGCACTTATGTGACTCTACGTCTACGTTCTGGTGAAATGCGTAAAGTTCTTGCTGAAGGTCGTGCGACTCTAGGTGAAGTTGGTAACGCAGAACACATGCTACGTGAACTAGGTAAAGCTGGTGCTTCACGTTGGCGCGGTGTTCGTCCAACTGTACGTGGTGTTGTAATGAACCCAGTTGACCACCCACACGGTGGTGGTGAAGGCCGTACTTCTGGTGGTCGTCACCCAGTTACACCTTGGGGTGTTCCAACTAAGGGTTACAAGACTCGTAAGAACAAGCGTACCGACAAGTACATCGTACGTCGTCGTAACAAGTAATTTTAAAGAGGATACGCCATGCCACGTTCTCTCAAGAAAGGTCCTTTTATTGACCTGCACTTGCTGAAGAAGGTAGAGAAAGCGGTGGAAAGCGGTGACAAGAAGCCTGTTAAGACTTGGTCCCGTCGCTCAATGATCATCCCTCAGATGATCGGTTTGACCATCGCTGTCCATAATGGTCGTCAGCACGTTCCTGTTTTCGTTTCTGAAGAAATGATCGGTCACAAGCTAGGCGAATTTGCACCAACACGCACTTACCGTGGCCACGCTGCGGATAAGAAAGCTAAGAAGCGCTAAGGAGTAGGTAATGGAAGCTATCGCTAAACATCGCTTTGCTCGCATTTCGCCGCAGAAAGCTCGTTTGGTTGCGGATCAACTGCGCGGTAAGCCAGTTGCTCAAGCTCTAGAAATTCTAACTTTCAGCAACAAAAAAGCTGCTGATCTAATTAAGAAAGTTCTAGAGTCTGCTATCGCTAACGCAGAACACAACGAAGGCGCAGATATTGATGATCTATCAGTAGCTAAAATCTTCGTTGACGAAGGTCCTACCATGAAGCGTATTATGCCTCGTGCTAAAGGCCGTGCCGATCGCATCTTGAAGCGTTCTAGCCACATCACTGTTGTTGTAGCAGACCGCTAAGAGACTAGGAGAGAAAGCAATGGGTCAAAAAGTACATCCTAATGGTATTCGTCTAGGCATCGTTAAGCCTTGGAATACTACATGGTTTGCTAACAGCCAAGAGTTCGCTGACAACCTAGACGGCGATTTCAAGGTACGTCAGTTCCTTACTAAGGAACTAGCAAAAGCGTCTCTTTCACGCATCGTTATCGAGCGTCCTGCTAAGAGCATCCGTGTGACTATTCACACTGCTCGTCCAGGCGTTGTTATCGGTAAGAAAGGTGAAGACGTTGAGAAACTACGTGCAGCAGTAGCTAAGATCGCGGGCGTTCCAGCTCAGATCAACATCTCTGAAGTACGTAAGCCAGAGCTAGACGGTCAGCTAGTAGCAGACAGCATTTCGTCTCAGCTAGAGCGTCGTGTTATGTTCCGTCGCGCTATGAAGCGTGCAGTTCAGAACGCTATGCGTCTTGGCGCTAAAGGTATCAAGGTAGAAGTAAGCGGCCGTCTAGGCGGTGCTGAAATCGCACGTACTGAGTGGTACCGTGAAGGCCGTGTGCCTCTACACACTCTACGTGCTGACATTGATTACGCAACTTCTTCGGCTCACACCCAGTACGGTGTTATCGGCGTTAAAGTTTGGATCTTCAAAGGTGAAGTTCTAGGCGGTATGCCGGTTGAAGAGCCAAAGGCTGACAAGCCTAAGAAGCAGCGCAAAGGCCGTAAATAAGGAGTTTATTGATGCTGCAACCTAAACGCACTAAATTCCGCAAGACTTTCAAAGGTCGTAACCGCGGTCTAGCGAACGGTACTGATGTAAGCTTCGGTACATTTGGTCTTAAAGCTGTTGGCCGTGGTCGCCTAACTGCTCGTCAGATCGAAGCGGCACGTCGTGCTATGACTCGTCATATCAAACGTCAGGGCCAAATCTGGATTCGTGTATTCCCAGACAAACCAATCACATCTAAGCCTCTTGAAGTTCGTCAAGGTAAAGGTAAGGGTAACGTTGAGTACTGGGTAGCACAGATTCAACCAGGTAAAGTTCTATACGAAATGGATGGTGTTTCTGAAACACTAGCTCGTGAAGCATTCGATCTTGCTGCACGTAAGCTACCAATCAAAACAACATTCGTAACAAAGGCGGTGATGTGATGAAAGCACAAGATCTGCGCGCTAAAAGCGTTGAAGAGCTGAATGCTGAGCTTGTAGGCCTACTACGTGAGCAGTTCAACTTGCGCATGCAAGCTGCAACTGGTCAGCTACAGCAGTCTCACACTCTGAAAGCTGTACGTCGCGATATCGCACGTGTTAAAACCGTTCTAACTGAGAAGGCTGGCGCATAATGAGCGATAAAATTCGTACTCAGCTTGGTCGTGTAGTTAGCGACAAAGGCGACAAGTCAATTGTTGTTGCAATCGAGCGTAAAGTGAAGCACCCGATCTACGGTAAGTACATCACTCGCACGACTAAACTGCATGCACATGACGAAAACAACGAGTGTGGCCTAGGCGACACAGTTGAGGTTCGTGAGTGTCGTCCACTGTCTAAGACTAAGTCTTGGACACTGGTACGCGTAGTTGAAAAAGCTCGCATCTAAGCGGACTTAACTACGATATAACTGAGCGGCCCCGAAAAATCTTTGGGGCCGTTTATTTTTTGTCTACCCATCGGTCGAAAATGGTGTTATTATTCGCCGCCTTTGAAGAAAAGGCAAATCGACCCGTGATGGGTCTAGATGTTTAAAATTAGCGGAGCACTAACATGATCCAAATGCAAAGTATGCTTGATGCTGCCGATAACTCCGGCGCTCGTAGCGTAATGTGTATTAAGGTTCTGGGTGGTTCACACCGTCGTTATGCACATATCGGTGATGTCATCAAAGTTACTGTTAAGGAAGCAATTCCTCGCGGTAAAGTTAAGAAAGGTGACGTCCTGAAAGCGGTGGTTGTGCGCACTCGTAAAGGCGTTCGTCGTCCAGACGGCTCTGTCATTCGTTTTGACCGTAATGCTTGCGTACTGTTGAACAACACTACTGAGCAACCAATCGGTACTCGTATTTTTGGCCCTGTGACTCGTGAGCTTCGTGGCGATAAGTTCATGAAGATCGTTTCACTAGCGCCTGAAGTACTGTAAGGAGTAATTCAAATGGCAGCTAAAATCCGTCGTAACGACGAAGTTATCGTTCTTACTGGTAAAGATAAAGGTAAGAAAGGTAAAGTATCTAAGGTTCTAGCAACCGGTAAAGTAATCGTTGAAGGTATCAACCTTGTTAAGAAGCACCAGAAGCCTGTACCGGCTATGGGCATCCAAGGTGGCATCGTTGAAAAAGAAGCAGCAATCGACGCTTCTAACGTTGCAATCGTTAACGGTGAAGGTAAAGCGGACCGTGTAGGCTTCCGATTTGAAGACGGCAAAAAAGTTCGTTTCTTCAAGTCGACTGGCGAAACTATTAAGTAAGTTTGGAGTAGTACTATGGCGAAACTGCATGATTACTACAAAGAGACTGTTGTAAAAGATCTTGCTGGCAAGTTCGAATACAAGAGTATCATGCAAGTCCCAAGGATCGAAAAGATCACACTTAACATGGGTGTGGGCGAAGCTATCAATGACAAGAAGCTGCTAGAAAACGCTGCTGCTGACATGACTGCAATTGCAGGTCAGAAGCCGCTAATCACTGTAGCGCGTAAGTCTGTCGCTGGCTTTAAGATCCGTGAGGGCTACCCTATTGGCTGTAAAGTAACTCTACGTGGCGAACGTATGTGGGACTTCTTCGAGCGTCTAATTTCAATTGCTGTTCCACGTATTCGTGACTTCCGTGGTCTAAACCCTAAGTCATTCGATGGTCGTGGTAACTACAGCATGGGCGTTCGTGAGCAGATCATCTTCCCAGAAATCGATTACGATAAAGTAGATCGTGTACGTGGTCTTGATATCACTATCACAACTTCTGCTAAGTCTGATGAAGAAGCTCATGCTCTGCTGTCTGCTTTTAACTTCCCATTCCGTAAGTAAAAGTAAGGGTTACTAATGGCTAAAGAATCTATGAAGGCACGCGAAGCAAAACGTGCCATGCTAGCAGCAAAGTTCGCTGAAAAGCGTGCAGCGCTAAAAGCACTAATCAGCGACGTGAATGCGTCTGAAGAAGACCGCTGGAATGCAGTGCTTAAACTTCAGTCACTACCACGTGATTCTGCGAAGTCTCGTCAGCGTAACCGCTGTAACCAGACTGGACGTCCACACGGCTACCTACGTAAGTTTGGTCTAAGCCGTATCAAGGTTCGTGAAGCTTGCATGAAAGGCGAGATTCCGGGTCTACGTAAAGCAAGCTGGTAATCAGTTAGCAATTCAGAATCACGGAGTATTAACTTATGAGCATGCAAGATCCGATTTCGGATATGCTGACCCGTCTTCGTAACGGTCAGGCAGCGAAAAAAGTTGCTGTTAAAATGCCATCTTCTAAGCTAAAAGTTGCAATCGCTGCACTACTTAAAGAAGAAGGTTTTGTGGCTGACTACACTGTTACTGGTGAAGTTAAGCCTGAGCTAGAAGTTACTCTTAAGTACTTCGAAGCAAACCCAGTTATCGAGCAAATCCAACGTGTATCACGTCCTGGTCTGCGCATCTACAAGAAAAAAGATGCACTTCCATCAGTGATGGGTGGCCTTGGTATTGCTGTTGTATCCACTTCCAAGGGTCTTATGACCGACCGCGCTGCTCGCAAAGCGGGTCTTGGCGGTGAGATTATCTGCTACGTAGCATAATAGGAGTAGGAAATGTCTCGTGTTGCAAAAGCACCAGTAGTTATTCCTGCCGGCGTAGAAGTTAAACTTAACGGTCAGGAAATCACTGTTAAAGGTGGTAAAGGCGAACTATCTCGCGTTATCAACGAAGCAGTTGTTCTTTCCCAGGAAGAGAATGCTATCACTTTCGGTCCTCGTGAAGGTTTCGAAAAAGCTTGGGCACAAGCAGGTACTGCTCGTGCACTAGTTAACAACATGGTTGTTGGTGTTACTGAAGGTTACACTAAGAAGCTTGTTCTTAAGGGTGTAGGTTACCGTGCTGCTATGAAAGGCAACGCTGTAGCACTAACTCTAGGCTTCTCTCACCCAGTTGAGCACGAACTGCCAGCAGGTATCAAAGCTGAGTGTCCAACTCAAACTGAAATCGTACTAACAGGTACTGATAAGCAGTTGGTTGGTCAGGTAGCTGCTGATATTCGCGCTTACCGTAGCCCTGAGCCGTACAAAGGCAAAGGTGTTCGTTACGCCGATGAAATCGTGCGTACTAAAGAAGCTAAGAAGAAGTAAGGTAACACTATGGATAAGAAAGCATCTCGTATCCGTCGTGCGACCCGAGCACGTCGTAAGATTGCTGAACTGGGCGCAACTCGCCTAGTTGTACACCGTACTCCACGTCACGTGTACGCTCAGGTAATCGCACCAAATGGCTCTGAGGTAATCGCAGCCGCTTCTACCCTAGAAAAAGCGATCCGTGAGCAGGTTAAGAGCACCGGTAACAAAGACGCTGCTGCAGCTGTAGGTAAAGCTATTGCTGAGCGCGCGATTGAAAAAGGCATCTCTAACGTTGCATTCGATCGTTCTGGTTTCCAATACCACGGCCGTGTAGCTGCACTAGCAGAAGCTGCTCGTGAAGCTGGTCTGAAATTCTAAGGTAGGCGGAAGATGGCTAACGAAAAAACTCAATCAGATTTGCATGAAAAGCTGATCGCTGTTAACCGTGTATCTAAGACGGTTAAAGGTGGTCGTATTTTCAGCTTTACTGCACTAACTGTAGTTGGTGACGGTAACGGTCGCATCGGTTTTGGTTACGGTAAGGCACGTGAAGTTCCTGCTGCAATCCAGAAAGCGATGGAAAAAGCACGCCGTAACATGGTTACTGTTGCACTAAACGACGGTACTCTACACCACGCTGTTAAAGGTCGCCACACTGGTTCTAAAGTGTACATGCAGCCTGCTTCAGAAGGTACAGGTATCATCGCCGGTGGTGCAATGCGTGCAGTGCTAGAAGTTGCGGGCGTTCGCAACGTACTAGCTAAAGCATACGGCTCTACAAACCCAATCAACATCGTTCGCGCGACTATTGATGGTTTGAGTGGCATGAACTCTCCAGAAATGATCGCTGCTAAGCGTGGTCTTTCTGTTAAAGAAATTCTGGAGTAATCGACATGGCAAAGACTATTAAAGTAACACAGACAAAGAGCTCTATCGGTCGTCTACCGAAGCACAAAGCTACTTTGCTGGGCCTTGGCCTTCGTCGCATCAACCACACTGTAGAACTTGAAGATACTGCTTGCGTACGCGGCATGATCAACAAGGTTTACTACATGGTTAAAGTTGAGGAGTAATCAGAATGCGTTTGAATACTCTATCTCCGGCTGCGGGTTCTAAGCCTTCTGCGAAGCGCGTAGGCCGTGGTATCGGTTCAGGTCTGGGTAAAACTTGTGGCCGTGGTCACAAAGGTCAGAAATCACGTTCAGGTGGTTCTGTACGTCCAGGCTTCGAAGGCGGTCAAATGCCTTTGAAACAGCGTCTACCAAAATTCGGTTTTACTTCTCGTAAGAGCCTAGTATCAGCTGAAGTTCGTCTAGCAGAGCTAGCGAAAGTTGAAGGTGACGTAGTAAGCCTAGAAACTCTAAAGGCTGCAAACGTAATCACTAAGAACATCGAGTTCGCGAAAGTTGTACTTTCTGGTGAGATCGCGCGCGCTGTAACAGTTAAAGGTCTACGCGTGACTAAAGGCGCTAAAGCTGCTATCGAAGCTGCAGGCGGTAAAATCGAGGAATAATTAACTCGAGGATGAGGTACAGATGGCTAAACAACCAGGACAAGATTTTCGTAGTGCGCAAGGTGGCCTAGCAGAGCTTAAGACTCGCCTGCTATTCGTATTAGGTGCTATCTTAATTTTCCGAGCAGGCTCCTTTGTGCCTATTCCTGGTATTGACGCTGCTGTACTTGCCGATCTGTTCGAACAGCAAAAGGGTACCATCATTGAACTGTTTAACATGTTCTCTGGTGGTGCACTTGAGCGTGCTTCCATTCTTGCACTGGGTATCATGCCGTATATTTCGGCATCGATCATTGTTCAGTTGCTGACGGTCGTATATTCGCCTTTAGCTGAGCTAAAGAAGGAAGGGGAGGCTGGCCGTCGTAAGATTAGCCAGTATACCCGTTACGGCACGCTTGTTTTGGCAACCTTCCAAGCAATTGGTATTGCGACGGGGTTACCTAGTATGATCCCAGGCCTGGTTGTAAATCCGGGTCTAGGATTCTACTTTGTTGCGGTTGTGAGTTTGGTTACTGGTACCATGTTCTTAATGTGGTTAGGTGAACAAATTACCGAGCGTGGCATTGGTAACGGTATATCTTTGATTATTTTCACTGGTATCGTTGCAGGTTTGCCGCCAGCTATTGGACAGACAGTGGAGCAAGCGCGTCAAGGTGAATTGCACGTACTTCTTCTACTATTAATTGCAGTAATTTCTTTTGCTGTTATCTACTTTGTAGTGTTTATGGAGCGTGGTCAGCGTCGTATTGTCGTTAACTATGCCAAGCGTCAACAAGGCCGTCGTGTCTTTGCTGCGCAAAGCACTCACCTGCCGTTGAAAATCAACATGGCAGGGGTAATTCCAGCAATCTTCGCATCAAGTATTATTCTGTTCCCTGGTACCCTGACTCAGTGGTTCGGGCAGAATGAAAACCTGTCTTGGCTAAGTGATGTTTCACTGGCGCTAAGCCCAGGTCAGCCACTTTATGTGATGCTTTATGCTGCTGCGATTATTTTCTTCTGTTTCTTCTATACCGCGTTGGTGTTTAACCCTCGCGAGACAGCTGACAACTTGAAGAAGTCTGGTGCGTTCGTACCTGGTATTCGCCCGGGAGAACAGACCGCAAAATATATAGATAAAGTGATGACTCGCCTAACACTAGTTGGTGCAATGTACATTACCTTTATCTGTCTGATCCCCGAGTTTATGATGATTGCATGGAATGTCCGCTTCTACTTCGGCGGTACTTCACTACTGATTGTAGTTGTAGTCATTATGGACTTCATGGCTCAAGTTCAGACACATTTGATGTCTCAACAATATGAGTCTGTTTTGAAAAAGGCTAATCTTAAAGGCTCAAGCCGTTAAGAGTGGTTATCCCATTTACGGAGTTTAGCAATGAAAGTTCGTGCTTCCGTTAAGAAAATCTGCCGTAACTGTAAAGTTATCAAGCGCAACGGTGTTGTGCGTGTAATTTGCAGTGAGCCAAAGCACAAACAGCGCCAAGGCTAATTAGCAGAAATATTTCTTGCAAATTGAAGGTAGGTTGGCTAAATTAGCCAACCAATCTTTTGTGTGTGCAAAAGAATTGTTCCACCGCTGCGTATCCTGAACGGGCTCTGCAGCGGTTATTCTTGAAAAGTACTAGGAGTGAATAGTGGCCCGTATTGCAGGCATTAACATTCCTGATCATAAACATTCTGTAATCGCTCTTACTGCGATCTACGGCATTGGTAAAACTCGCTCTAAAGCTATCCTAGCTGAAGTGGGTATTGCTGAAGATGTTAAGATCAGTGAACTAACTGAAGAGCAGATCGATCTACTGCGTGATGGTGTAGCTAAATACACTGTAGAAGGTGATCTACGTCGTGAAGTTTCCATGAACATCAAGCGTCTTATGGACCTTGGCTGTTACCGTGGTCTTCGTCATCGTCGCAGTCTACCACTACGTGGACAGCGTACTAAAACCAACGCACGTACCCGTAAGGGTCCGCGCAAGCCGATCAAAAAATAATCGGAAGGTAGAGTACAATGGCTAAACAACCAACTCGCGCTCGTAAGCGCGTACGCAAGCAAGTAGCTGATGGCGTTGCGCACATTCATGCTTCTTTCAATAACACAATCGTGACCATTACTGACCGTCAGGGTAACGCTCTATCTTGGGCTACTGCAGGTGGTTCAGGTTTCCGCGGTTCTCGTAAATCTACTCCGTTCGCTGCACAGGTTGCTGCTGAGCGTTGTGGTGAAATGGCCAAAGAATATGGCGTTAAGAACCTAGAAGTTATGGTTAAGGGCCCAGGTCCTGGTCGTGAGTCTACTATCCGCGCTCTAAACGCAGCGGGTTTCCGTATCACTAACATTGTTGATGCGACTCCGATCCCTCATAACGGTTGTCGTCCACCTAAGAAACGTCGCGTATAACGTTTTTAGGAAAACTGGAGAAAGAACATGGCAAGATATTTGGGTCCTAAGCTGAAGCTTAGCCGTCGTGAAGGCACTGACTTATTCCTTAAGTCTGGTGTACGCGCGATTGATACCAAGTGTAAAATTGATAATGCACCGGGCATGCACGGTGCGCGTCGCGGTCGTCTATCTGACTACGGCGTTCAGCTTCGTGAGAAGCAAAAAGTTCGTCGTACTTATGGCGTACTTGAGAAGCAATTCCGTAACTACTACAAAGAAGCTGCTCGCCTTAAAGGCAACACAGGTGAAAACCTGCTTCAGCTTCTTGAAGGTCGTCTAGATAACGTTGTTTACCGCATGGGTTTCGGTGCTACTCGCGCTGAAGCACGTCAGCTGGTAAGCCACAAAGCGATCCTAGTTAACGGTAAAGTCGTAAACGTTCCTTCTTTCAAGGTAGCGGCAAACGACGTTGTTAGCATTCGCGAGAAAGCTAAGAACCAGGCACGCATCAAAGCAGCTCTAGAAGTTGCTACTCAGCGTGAACTACCGACTTGGGTCGAAGTAGACAGCAGCAAGATGGAAGGTACGTTCAAGCGTCTTCCAGAACGTTCTGATTTGTCTGCCGACATCAACGAACACCTGATCGTCGAGCTTTACTCTAAGTAAGGCTATAGTTAAGAGAGGACACAATGCAGGGTTCTGTAACAGAATTTCTTAAGCCACGTCTTGTTGATATTGAACAAGTTAACACGACGCATGCAAAAGTAACTCTTGAGCCACTTGAGCGTGGTTTCGGCCACACTCTAGGTAACGCTCTACGTCGTATTCTTCTATCTTCAATGCCGGGTTGTGCCGTAACTGAAGTAGAGATCGACGGTGTGTTACACGAGTACAGCACCAAAGAAGGAGTACAGGAAGATGTTCTTGAGATCCTTCTAAACCTTAAAGGCCTAGCCGTTAAGGTTGAGGGTAAAGACGAAGTTATCCTTACTCTGAATAAATCTGGTGCAGGCCCTGTTGTTGCAGGTGACATCACCCATGATGGTGATGTTGAGATTGCGAACCCAGAACACGTAATCTGCCACCTAACTGATGACAATGCTGAAATCAGCATGCGCATCAAGGTAGAGCGTGGTCGTGGCTATGTACCAGCGTCTGCTCGAATTCACACAGAAGAAGACGAGCGTCCAATTGGTCGTCTACTGGTTGATGCAACATTCAGCCCAGTTGACCGTATCGCTTACGCAGTTGAAGCAGCACGTGTTGAACAACGTACTGACCTTGACAAGCTAGTGATCGATATGGAGACCAACGGTACTCTTGATCCTGAGGAAGCTATCCGTCGTGCAGCAACTATTCTTGCTGAGCAACTGGATGCATTCGTAGATCTTCGTGATGTACGTGTTCCTGAAGAAAAAGAAGAGAAGCCGGAGTTCGATCCGATCCTACTGCGTCCTGTAGACGATCTTGAACTAACTGTTCGCTCTGCTAACTGTCTAAAAGCAGAAGCGATCCACTACATCGGTGATCTCGTTCAGCGCACTGAGGTTGAGCTACTTAAAACGCCTAACCTTGGTAAGAAGTCTTTGACAGAAATCAAAGACGTGCTGGCATCACGTGGTTTGTCTCTAGGCATGCGCCTAGAAAACTGGCCGCCAGCATCTATTGCTGAAGATTAATAGTTACTGATATCTAGTTAGAAGGATTAGGTCATGCGCCATCGTAAGAGTGGTCGTCAACTCAACCGCAACAGCAGCCACCGCAAAGCTATGTTCAGCAACATGGCTAGCTCTTTGGTACGTCACGAGCTTATCAAGACTACCCTGCCTAAGGCAAAAGAGCTGCGTCGCGTAATTGAGCCATTGATTACCCTAGCTAAGACTGACAGTGTTGCTAACCGTCGTCTTGCATTCGCTCGTACTCGTGATAACGAAGTAGTTGCGAAACTATTTAACGAATTAGGTCCACGTTTCGCTCAGCGTCCTGGCGGCTACACTCGCATTCTTAAGTGCGGTTTCCGTGCTGGCGATAAAGCCCCTATGGCTTACATTGAGCTAGTAGATCGTCCTGAAGCTCAGGAAGAAGCTGCTGCTGAATAAGCAATAGTGCGTTAAATACAAAAGAAGCCGAGTCCCTGACTCGGCTTTTTTTTACCTCTTTTTCGACCCTGCTGCATTCCACTTTGCTGCTTTACCTGTTCTTCTCTTCTTCTCTTCCTTTTGTATTGTGCCTTTCTTTCATTGACCTTTTTATGTCTTAACAATCACGAGCTGCGTAGCCACATCATTACATCGTTTTTTATTGGCCTTGGTGTTCTATGGATGAGAGGTAGCTACTTCCCTAGGCAGATGTCACTATTTATAAAGCGTAATGAGCAGGGCATTAGCGCCGAAGAGAGATAAATGGGTGCCATCAATATGTACGTAACGTGCTGTGTCATTACCTTCAACATGAAGAGGGGAGTGGTGTTTTGCATCGATAACCGGTGTCTTTGTTTGTTTTGTGCTCGCTTGTGCGTTTTGGAAAAAAAAAAGGATTGTCATGTCAGTTTATCTCCCTATAATGCTGCCCTGTCGACACGGAACGCTGCGCTGAAAAGCAAAGTGAAACGGGTTGGTCTCTCGAAAGAGATGTGTCAGAAAGTGGTTTTGAAAATTTGAAAATTTCAAAATTTCTTGTTGACAGCAAGGTTTGCGGTGATATGATACGCAGCCTCGACACGGCGCACTGCGCTGAGTCAATGTTCTTTAACAATTTGACCATGCAATCTGTGTGGGCACTCGTTGAATAGATAGTCAAAAAAGATTTATCAATGATACTAGTGACCAATACGATGGACCTTTAGCAATAAAGCGAAGTCGGCACAGTCAATTCATTCATCACATCGTGATGAATTAACAGTATTCATTGAGCCAAAACTTTAATTGAAGAGTTTGATCATGGCTCAGATTGAA